>CANQLQ010000113.1 GCA_947624755.1 uncultured Clostridia bacterium
CGTGCCTGCTTTTGCTTATGTTTCCCTTTTGAACCTGTTCACAAATTTTGCAGCCTTTGTCGGAAATATGGGCACAGCCGGTAAATTTGCAATCGGTCAGATACGGCTGAAATTCAGGGAAATACAGCTCAAGCTCGTCTTTTCTTATTACATCTTCTCCGATAAAATCCAAAGACGAAAAGCCGGCGGTGTCAATTACAAGACCGTCACCTATATGAAAAATTTCAGCTTGCCTTGTTGTGTGCCTGCCCCTTCCGAGTTTGCCGCTGATTTTTGCCGTATCAAGCAAAAGTTCCGGACAAAGTTTATTGATAAGAGTCGATTTTCCAACGCCTGAATTGCCTGTAAGCGCAGTAAGTTTTCCCGAAAGAAAAGCTTTGATTTCTTCGATATATGACTCATTTTCAAAGTTTCTTTCAAAAATCTTGTACGGCGTCTTTGAATAAATTTCTCTTATTTCGTCCGAGTTTTTAAGGTCGGTTTTTGTAATAACAATTACCGGTTCAATGCCGTTTTTTTCCGCAAGAACTGTCATCTTGTCAATAATAAGAGTATTCGGAAACGGCTCACAGGTTGAAACAACTATCATTAAAGCATCAATGTTGGAAACGGGAGGTCTTTTGAGAATATTTTTGCGCTCTTCAATTTTGTCAATTGTGTTTTCCATGCCTTCGTTTACGGATATTATAACTTTATCGCCGGCAAGAGGAGTTATTTTCTCTTTCCTGAGCCTTCCTTTGGCCTTACATTCAAAAATGCCTTCGGCGGTTTCCACATAATAGAAACCGCCTATTCCTTTCGTAATTAATCCGCTTAAATTTCTCATATGATTTACTTAATCTTCACCTGTTTCGTCAATTTCCTTTTTTTCCGATGAAGGAGCTGCTGTTGTGGTGGTTGTTTCATTAGTCGTCTCAGACGCCTTGGTTGTTATCGGCGCTTTAGTTGTGTCAGGCTCTTTTGTGGTTTTGGCTTTTGTGGTTTTAGGTTTTGTGGTTTCCGTCTCTTTTTCGGTTTTTTTAGCTTTTGTAGTTTCTTTTTCGGTTGTACTCTCGGTTGTTGTTTCCTTTTCGGTCGTAGTTTCGGTAGTTGTTTCCTGAGGAAGTTTTCCCGTGCTTACATAAACGGCAATTTTACTTCCGACTGCGACCTGTTCACCGAGACCTTCGTGACCGATAATTTCACCGCGCGGTCTTGCATTACTGCGGTATTCCGTTCTTTGCGAATCAAGCTCCAGTCCCTCTTTTTCAAGAGCTTCTTTTGCCTGAGAAATTGTCATACCGACAAGATTCGGAACGTCAACCATTTCGTCCTCTTTTTCGGTTGCGACATAAATTGTAACGGTTGAAGCTTCGTCCGCCATTGTTCCGCGTGCCGGTGAAGTTCTGATTACATTGCCCGGTTCAACGGTTTTGCTTGCTTCTTTTTTTACTTTAACGTCAAAATTTTTGGATTTAAGAAGGGTTTGAGCCGATGTATATTCATAGCCGTATACGTCGGGGATCTCTATTTTCTTTTCTGAAGATGCAACGGTAAGATGAATTGTTCCGCCTCTTTCAATTTTACCTCTGTCCGGCTGCTGCTCAATTATTGTTCCGGGCGCAGCGTCACTTTCGCTGTCATCGACAACTTCAAAGTTAAGCATCGAATATTCCTCTGCGTTCATAACTTCAGAAGCGAAATTCTTTCCGACAAGCTTCGGAACATCAATTTTATTTTTATCAGGAGTCAATACGGCAATTATTATTACCGCCAATATTACAAGCGCCGCAAGAGCGCCGGTAAGTATACCGATAGTTTTTTTGTTTAGCTTAGTTTCGCTGTCGGATACCGGTTCGGGTTCTTTTTTTGCGGGCTGCGGCGCTGTACGCGCAGGGGTTCTGACCTGCTGACCCGGCTCACGAACAGGGGTACTGATGTATTTTGTCGGTTCTTTATCAACAAAATAGGAATAGTCAAATTTGATATTGGGATTTCTTTTAAATCTTTCAATATCCATAAGCATTTCAGATGCCGACTGATAGCGGTCACTCTGATTTTTCTGCATGGCCCTTATAATAATCTGTTCAAGACCGACGGGAATATTCGGATTTATTCTTCTTGGCATAACAGGATTTTTCTGAATTTGCATAAGAATAAGCTGAGCCGTATTATCCGAATCAAAAGGAAGTCTTCCGGTAAGCATTTCATAAAGAACAACGCCGACGGAATATATATCCGCTTTTGCGTCCGTTACGCCGCCCTTCACCTGTTCGGGGCTGATGTAATGAATGGAGCCTATAGCTTCGCCTGTCATTGTTCTCGTTTCGCTGCGGCTCATTCTTGCAATACCAAAATCAGTAACCTTTATCGTGCCGTCAGAAATGAGCATAATATTCTGGGGCTTGATGTCGCGGTGAACAATACCCTTGTCATGGGCATGCTGAAGCGCGCGCAAAATCTGCGTTACAAAATATACAGCTTCTCTTGTATCAATAACGCCCTGCTGTTCAATATATTCCTTGAGTGTGATTCCGTCAACATATTCCATTACAATATATTGAAGAATATCACCGTAGCTGACATCAAAAACCTTAACAATATTCGGATGAGATAAAACCGCTATGGCCTTCGATTCATTTTTGAACCGACGGCGAAAATCTTCATTTGATATGTATTCATCTTTAAGGATTTTAACCGCAACTATTTTGTTTTCTATATTATCGAAGGCTTTATAGACAACAGCCATTCCGCCAACACCGATTATTTCGATAATTTCATAACGTCCGTCAAGTCTTTTTCCAACATAATTTTCCATATCAACACTCCTATTCTGCCGCTTTCAGGGCAGTATAACCGCAGTCTTACAAAACAATCAAAATTCAATTGCAACCGCTGTAATGTTATCGGGTCCGCCGTTGCTGTTGGCCTGAGAAATTAATTTATCCGCAACGGTTTCAAATTCGTTTTTAGTGTAAGTTTCAAGGATCTCTTCGTCACTGACACAGCCGCTGAGCCCGTCGGTGCAAAGAATGATTGCATCATTATTTTCAAGCAGACGATTGTTGAAATCAATTTCAATTTTTTCTCTGACGCCGAGCGCCCTTGTGATTATGTTTTTGTTAGGATGATTTTTAAATTCTTCTTCGGTAATCTGACCGTTATCAAGCATTTCCTGAACAAGCGAATGGTCTTTGGTAATTTGTGAAATTTCATCGTTATGGATAAGATATGCTCTGCTGTCTCCGACGTGGGCTATGCAGGCATAATTCTCTTTTATGATGCAGGCAACAATTGTTGTACCCATTCCATAAAGCGATTCATCTTCTCTTGATTTGTCAAAAACAATAAGGTTTGCCGCCGTAATTGCGGAAAGCAAAAGATTTTCAATTGATTTTTCAGTCATAAGCTTGTTATAACATTTTTCAATTTTTGAACTGACCATATCAGCGGCAAGCAAGCTTGCGACCTGACCCGCAGAAGCGCCGCCCATACCGTCGCAAACAACTGCCCAGACGACACCGTCTTCCAATTGTCCAATACGAAAAGAATCTTCATTGTTTTTTCTTCTCATTCCGATATCGGAACGTCCAACCGTTTTCATCAAATCACCTCTATTGTTTTGATTTTTTTATTTTATTGACCCGGGGCTTGTTCTCGAAAGTATTGCTTTCTCCCCTTCTGAGCTGACCGCAGGAAGCGTTGATATCACTGCCGAGTGTTCGTCTTACGGTTACATTGATCGAATTTTTTTCAAGTATTTTTATAAATGAATTTATTCTGTTGTCATCGCTTCGTCTGTAATTTTTTTCTTTGACCGGATTTACCGGAATAAGATTTACATGACAAAGCATTCCCTTTAGTTTTGAAGCAAGCTCTTTTGCACATTCATCGCTGTCGTTTACACCGCTTATCATGGCATATTCAAATGATATACGGCGTGAGGTCGCTTTTGTATAATCGCGGCACGCTTTAAGAAGTTCGTCAATATTCCATCTTTTGTTTATTGGCATCGTTCTGCTTCTTATCTCATCATTAGGTGCATGAAGAGAAATTGAAAGAGTAAGCTGAAGCTTTTTTTCAAGAAGCTTATATATCGAGCTGACCACTCCGCAGGTCGAAAGCGAAATATTTCTCATGCTCAGATTCAGACCGTTTTCGTCCGTTACGAGGGACAGAAATTTCATTACGTTATCAAAATTATCAAGCGGTTCGCCTACACCCATCATAACGATATGTGAAATTCTGATTCCGAGGTCTTTCTGTGCGGTATATACCTGAGAAAGAATTTCACCGGGCAAAAGGTTTCTGACAAAGCCGGCAATTCCAGAGGCGCAGAAGGTACAGCCCATTTTACAGCCAACCTGACTTGAAACGCAGATTGTATACCCGTATTTATATTTCATAACAACAGATTCAATAAGTTCGTTGTCATGCAATTTAAAAAGATACTTAACCGTTTCATCATACATCGAAACTAATTTTTTTTCAATAGTGCAGCCATAAAAGTAATAATTTTTTTTCAGTTTTTCCCTTAAAGCCTTGGATATATTGGTCATTTCGTCAAAAGAATCAACATTATGCTTATGAATCCAGGAGAAAATCTGGGCGGCGACAAACTTTTTTTCGCCCAAAATCTCCATTTCACTTTTGAGCTGTTCGAGGTTCATTGATTTTATATCTTTAGTATCCATTCAATTTTCCCTCTTTTCAAATGCGGCAATGAAGAAACCGTCGCTGCCGTTTTTATGAGGCATAAGCGTAACAAAGTTATCGCTGCTAAGATACGGCAACGGTCTGACAGCGAAAAAGTTCTTGTTTTGCTTCAGAAAAGCTTCACACACATCTTCGTTTTCCGCTTTGCTCAAAGTGCAGGTGGAATAAACAAGACGTCCGCCTTTTTTTACGTATTTTGAACCGTTATTCAAAATTTCAAACTGAATCTTAGGCAAACCTTCAAGACTTTCCTTTTCTTTATATCTTATTTCCGGCTTTCTTCTTATAATGCCGAGTCCCGAACAGGGAACATCACAAAGCACTTTATCGGCAAGTCCGAGACTTTCATTAAAAACGGACGCATCGCCTTTTTGCGCATTTATATTTTCTATTCCGAGCCGGTTCGCCGCATCGGCTATTAGATTTACTCTTTGCTCATAAAGGTCAAAAGCAAAGATTTTTCCTTTTCCATTCATTTGCTGTGCAATTGTAAATGCTTTTCCGCCCGGCGCGGAGCAAAGGTCAAAAACGATGTCCCCCTCTTTTGCACAAACTGCCTTTGCACAAAGCTGAGAGGCAGTATCCTGAACGTGGAACAATCCTTCTTTAAACGAATCAAGAGAAGCAACATCCCGGCTTGAAAGGGAAATTATAAGCGAGTTTTCAATATATCCGTCTTTACAGGTAACGTCCTCATTTTCAAGAATGGTTTTAAGCTTCTGTAAATCGGTTTTAAGTGTATTGACCCTTATTACGGTTTCTGTTTTTCCGTTACTTATTTTAAGAATTTCGGTTGTATCTTCTTTACCGTATTCTTTGAACCATTTATGTACAAGCCACGAAGGGCAGGAGTATTTTACACTGAGATAATCTTCTTCATTCTCTTTGCAAGGGAAAACAAGACCGTTTGACGCGCATTTTCTCAAAACCGCATTGACAAGCGAAGAAGCAAATGAGAACTTGTTATTTCGTGTGAGCTTTACGCTTTCATTTACAGCGGCGCTTACGGGAACTTTATCCATATAAAAAATCTGGTAAGCTCCCATTTCCAATATAACAAGTACTTCAGGTCTAAGCTTTTTAAGCGGTTTTGAAAGATACTGCGAAAGCTGATAATCAAGTGTAAGCTTTCTTTCAATTGTTCCATAAGCCAAGGCAGACACAAAGGCCTTATCCCTTGTGTCAAGCGAAGTTTTATTCAAAAGTTCATCAAGTAAAAGATTTGAGTATGCGCCTTCTTTTTCAATTCTCAAAAGAAGCTCAAATGCCGTTTGCCTTGCGCTTTTCTCCATTTAAATTGCGTGAAACAGTCATTATGACCGCTTTGTCCTTTCTTTATTTGGGTTTTTCAACTAAAATACCCATTAAATCATGCATATTCATTTTTGACAGGTTATCTTCTTCTCGAGTTGAAGCGTAAAATCAGTCTTAAAAGTGATGCTATTGAAACGAGAAGAGATGCAACATAGGTCATTGCGGCGGCTCTTAAAACTTTTTTTGCGCCTTTTTGTTCGTCCTCATAAAGAAGACCTGTTTCATCTATGACCTTGACAGCCCTTGCCGAAGCGTTAAATTCAACCGGAAGAGTTATAAGCTGGAAAAGAACGACAAAGGCGAAAAGAATAATACCGACATTAATAAGCAGGCCGAAGCCGAGAAAATATCCGATAATCGCAAGCATTATACCAAAACTTGAGCCGATATTTGCAACAGGAAGAACGGCGTTGCGCATTTTTATCGGCACATAATTTTCAGCGTGCTGAGCCGCATGTCCGGCTTCGTGACAGGCTATTCCTACCGACGCGATTGAAGCACCGGAATAAACCTTTGGGGAAAGCCTTATTACGTTTGTCCTTGGGTCATAGTGATCCGTGAGTTCACCGCTTACCTGCTCGATTCTGACGTTTGTAATGCCATAAAACGAAAGTACGCTTTGCGCCGCCATTGCACCGGTAAGACC
>CANQLQ010000114.1 GCA_947624755.1 uncultured Clostridia bacterium
AGTATGGGACTTCCCTATCCCGGCGGACTCAATCTTGACAAAGAGGCCAAAAACGGCAACCCCGACGCTTATAAATTTCCGCGCCCAAGAGTTTCGGATTCGCCTTTTGATTTCAGCTTTTCGGGACTTAAAACCGCAGTTATCAACACCATACATCATGCAAAGCAAAAAGGCGAAGAAATAAATATACCCGACCTCGGCGCTTCGTTTATGAACGCAGTTACAAGTTTTCTTTGTGACAATACAGAAAAAGCCATGAAAGAGCTCGGCTACAAAAAAATCGCCCTTGCAGGCGGCGTAAGTGCAAACTCTGTTCTTCGCAAAAAAATGACGGCTTTGTGCAAAAAAAACGGCTGGGAGCTTTATCTGCCTGCGCTTAACCTTTGCGGTGATAATGCGGCTATGGTAGGCTCACAGGCTTATTACGAATATTTAAACGGAAACATAGCACAGCTTTCGCTCAACGCTTATGCAACCATGCCGATTGACGAGCAGATAAGCGGCTAAGAGTAAGTTTCAGCAGGCAGTCAAGATGCTTTTTCAAAAAGTCAGCGTCTTGTCAGAATTTATTAGACATTATTTTAAAAGCCCCGCATGGCAGACTTGTTTTCTGCCGGTGCCGGGGCATATTTTTATTGAAAATTTCTTAAATTGGGTAATCAAAACTTTTCTTTGTAAATTTCCCCGTCCAACGGGGTGTGTTGATTGGGCGGGGAAAAATTCTATTTGTTTGCTTTGTGTATTTTAAAAAATAACAATGCAACAAATTGACGGTTGTGCTTTTGCATATGACTCAGCGGTGTAGTATCGGGAAGTGAAACGATTGCAGTTTTTTACCGCAAATTTATCACAGTAAAACATTTTTATGGCAGCGGTTTCAAACCTGCATATGCAAAAATTTTTATCAATACCGAAAAGAGCAGCTTATATGTATTTATCAGATTTTTGTAATCCGATAAAAATATATGTTTGTTCTCTGTGAATTTTATCTTTCCAAATACAAATATTATTTTGTGGTGACATTATACATCTTTTTATATTAATAGTCAACCATTTGGTACACTACTAATTGATTAATTATGTAATTGGTAGAGGAATGGTACAATTTAATCGGTGATTTTATGATAAAAATGAATGTTCAAAACCTGCTTGATAAAAAGAAAAAAACAAGATATTGGTTAGTAAAAGAAATGCAGACGACATATAAAACAGTAAATAAAATATGTGACAACACGCTTACCGGTCTGCAATTAGAAACAATAGAAAAGCTTTGCACAATATTGGAGTGCACACCCAATGATTTGTTTATACTTGAATAAGAAATTTTTATACCAAGGTTCAAAAAGGCTTTTTGTATGGGGTTGTATTTTGCAAAGCTTTGATATATAATGCCATTAAAGTTTATTTTGCAGGATTTAGGTTTTATCAACAGCAACCGATCAAGCCATAGATTTTTTTATTAAAACTCCGGCTTTTAAAAAGTTATTTTAATATCTGCAAACGAAAAAAACTGAGCTGTCGCAAATCGGTAAAACGAAGAGCGACAGCTTCTTTCTGTGAATAATCTGAAAGTGTTGAAAAACTGTTTTCACGAAGACATTTTCAGCTTGAAAAAGTCAGTAATATCAAGGCTTTCCGGCTTTCTTGATACTATTCCCACTCCTAAGTGCAAAACAGACTTTAACTGATTTTGCTTAGGAATTTTAACTTGATATGTTTTAATTTGGTACAGATTATCTCAATTCTATGAGGTATTTTGACTTTTGCTATCAAATAGCTATCACTTGGATGCTATCAATAACTTTATTATATGGCACGAAAACTATTTATCATTTCAGAAACATTCTGAAATCGCTTCGATTTATCAGGATTTAATCCTTTTTCAATAAAAGCTTTTAATTTGATATTAACTATTTTTTCAGTATTAGTCTTTCCAGTCATAATGTAATATACTATTCTTGTTAAAGCATAAGTTTCGTGTAATATATTATACGCATTAAACCCTTCTATTACAAGAGATGGGTCATTAAAATATCCTTTAAAATCCGTATTAACAGTAGTCAATTCACTATCGGGTATTTTAACTAAACCAAAATCAGCAATTTTAATTACAGTTACATCTTCGTATTCCTTTATTAAGATGTTCTTAGGGCTTATATCTCTATGCAACAGACCCTTTAAATGTATATAATTAAAAGCTCTTAAAACTTGTTGTGCAATACCTTTTCTTTGAGAATCGGATAATTTAGCGTTGTTTTTAGCAATATATGAATCCAATGTATTATCCATATATTCCATAATGTATTCATTCTTATCTTCCGAATATCTATATACTTCGAGAATATATGGTGAAGATAATTCTTTCATTTCCTCATATTCTCTTCTAAAGCGTAATATTTCTTTGTCGGATAAATCTTTTTTTGCACGCTTTATGACAAAATTGCGATTATAAAAAGTATCCTTATATTTATATACAACTGCATAAGAACCCTCACCAATTTGCTTCATATCATATGCAATTTCTGTACTTGTTTTTTTAACAATAATACTTTTTGCCATTTTAAATATAGGCTGTACATAATACAAGTCGATTTTTGCCATATTTGCAGGTAATGTACTGCCGCCGCTTGAACTTAGAAAATCCCTGCACTTTTTAATCAAATCAAAGTAATAGTCATCAATTTCAAAAGCGTATTTCGATCCTTTGAGCGCATTATATAATCCTAAAGTGATTTCTATAATGCCAATCAACTCTCTGCTTGGATCAGCCCAAAAATGAGCACCGTACTCACCAGTAGGGAGTCTTTCATTCATGGTTCTAAATAAAGATGTAAAATAATAATGCAATGTTGTTATTATTTCACGGAGCTTGCTGTGTTCTACAGCTTTATATAAATCTGAAAATTCAGCATTGAAGCCTTTTAACTGCAGCTCTCGATATTGTGCTTCTATATAATTTTCTATATTCATTTGCTCACCTCTATTTCAGCACAATATTCTTTATAATTTCATAGTATAAGCGTTCAAGTGTATTTTCCCGCTTATCTTTCTTTAATTCGCACTCCCATACTATCAGTATATTCCAGCCAAGAGCTGACAAGCTATCATACGTAGTTTTGTCACGGGTGATATTACTTTTTATCTTGCTTTCCCAGTAGTCTGTATTGGATTTAGGCATTACAAAATATCTGCAATTTTGATGTCCGTGCCAAAAGCATCCGTCGACAAAAACAACAATCTTCTTATCAAGAAAAACAAAATCAGGATGACCTTTTACAGGATAATTGCGTTTCCAACCTGTTATATTGTTTTCTTTAAAGAATTTTATAAGAGCTAATTCAGTTGATTTATTGTTATTTGAGCGGACTTTACTCATTATGTCAGAGCGTTTTTTACTATCAAATACGTCTGCCATAATACTTGCTCCTATTCATTTTTTACAATGTTCAAAGAACATTGCTCTGAACAATAAAGCTGTGATACAAGGATAATGCTCGCTTAATCTGTGAACGAACAGAAACTGATAATTCGTTATATTCCTTCTTCTGTTGCAAAGAATAGCAATACAAATCGTCAGGCGCACCGTCAAGATGATAAATTTTATCAGCACGACGAACTCTTGATAGTGTGTCGCTTGCCGATCTTGGCGAATAGTTTTGAACTCCTATTAACCAACTAACAAAAGAATCTTTATTCGTTTCAACTTGCGCTTCTGAACTAATGTAGTTTTTCAACGCACAAGCGACATATTCAGCCAATTTAACCGGCACCGCATTTCCTATCATTTGCTCCATTTCGGTTTTATTGCCGCACCACTTGAATGTAGCGGGAAACGTCTGAATTAAAGCTCTCTCAAGAGTTGTTAATGCCCTAATTTCATTAGATATAGGGCAAGCGTCGTTAGGGTGTCCTGGATACCCTTTCGGCACAGGGCGGTTTACCCCTCGCATTGTAGGAGCAGGCTCGTCAATAGAGAAAACAGCTCTGCGGTTATAATTCCTCGGGTGGCGATAGTAGTACTCAAAATCAAGCGTATCGCCAAAATAATCTCGTAAAGTAGTTTCTTTGTCGCTAATTCCTTCTAAAAGAAATTCCCTAACAGTGCCGTCTTCTTTTCCTAATATGCCAACACAAAAAAATCTTTTTCGTTTCTGAGGAACGCCGCATTTACTTGCATCTAATACAATTTGCGTCAGACCATATCCTGCATCCTTTAAAATACCTCTCGCAATCTCAAAAGCTTTACTGTTTTCAGCACGACCAACATTTTCCATAACAAAGTATTTAGGCTGAATTGTCGCTATGATTTGAGCGTAAGACTCTGTAAGACTTGCTCTTGCAGCTTCAATTCGTTTTCCAGCGTGTGAAAAGTCCTGACACGGAGGTCCACCTATAATCAGATCGGGGGCGAATGGTTTGATTTGCTGGATTGCAGCATCAACATTTGATAAATCGGTACGGAAAACAGGGTGGTCAAAATTCTTTTCGTAGCACTCTGCCGCTACATTCCAAAATTCATACGCCGCAACAATATTAAATCCTGCATTTTGAAACCCCAGAGACATTCCTCCACATCCTGCAAATAAATCTACTGCGTTCATTTATATGCTCCCCCCCTACTTGAAAAAAGTCGAAAAAAATGCTATAATATATTGATCTATAATACTTTGCGTTATTTCTTTGTTTTTATTATATCACAAGCAAGCGCTGACGTCAAGTATTTGACGTCAACTTTACAAGAGATTTTAACATAAGGAGTACATAATTATGGCGAATGGGTTGTATGGGATATTTAATTCAAACAGATCGGTAGATGATCATTGGGGAAAGAATTGTTTTAATTCCAGCTTTCCAACTGCGACCGCTTGTTATATGTTAGATAAACATATCAAAGCCATTTATATTACACTTGCGTCCAAAGAAGGTAAATTGGTAATTGAGCCCAAAGAAATTCCAATTAACGAAGTCTTTAATTGCGGAAATAAATCTCCACAGGATTTGTATTTTAGCTTTGAATCAGTATTTGCACCGTACCAACAATACTCTTTTGACCCTATTGATGGAATTGATTTGGTGGTAAAGGATACCAACAGCAATTATCTTTCTCCGTTAGAAGTCAAGCTAACAGTAATTCCCACTTCTCAAACCAGCGTATTACCTGAAGAAAAATGGGGTTCAGAAATTGTAGTTCGCTCTGCTACCACTTCATATTGCGCTTTGGGAATGTTTGATTCTGTAAAAGAACATTCAAGGGAAATTCGTGAAATATTTGAAGAAGCCTGTTCCTCTATTCAAATGTGGGATAACGATTATGAAATGACGCACAAAATTCCGTCCCTATGTAAAGCCATTGACGATTTCCAGTCAGCTTACTACACGCATCAAAAACCGTTACTTATGCAAACATTATGGAAAACTCAAGGACAGTCTCCTATATTAGCAGATCAGGCGTTTGATATTGTAATTTGGAGCGATTATGCGTTTTCTCGTCTGTTTCTTGATAATTCAGTTCTACCTGCGGAAACTATGAGGAGAGGAATGAGAGCTTCAGCAAGGCTTGCCAGATGCTTATGGGAATTAAGCAAGTCTGGCAAAATACGAGTTGTTGACATATACCGCCAAATGGCATTTGGAAATCAGACAGATAAAGAATTTGCTGTAGGCGGCTCACTATGGCGAAAATATGTTACTTCTGAAAGAATTAAAAACCTTGCATTGAACAAAGATGTCGTAAACCAAATTATTGAGCCAGGATATATTGACAGACTTATGCCAGAACGCAGATTTGATCAAACTCTTTATTTTACAATGCGAGGTACTGAATAAAGGCAAAAGCGGCGGCAGAGATTTCTCCCTGCCGCCTTGGTGCTTATACCGTGTAAATCAATTCTGCATTTACAATTTCCGTTGCACGATTACGAATATTGTTCATTCTCTGTACACATAGCATTTGGTCGGCTGCTTTGAGCGCTTCGGTTACGCCTTCACGATCCGCTATTTGTTTTACCAGCCGGGAAAACAGTTCTTCTGCCTGCTTGTCGATGTCGGCAAGGTATCTGTTTAACTTGCCGCTTGTCAGCAAATTGGTATATAACACCCTTCGATTTTGCTTGATATGTCGCAAATCGGTAAAACGAAGAGCGACAGCCACGTTCTGTGAATAATCTGAAAGTGTTGTCAAACTGTTGTCACGAGGACATTTTCAGCTTGAAAAAGTCAGTAATATCAAGGCTTTCCGGCTTTCTTGATACTATTCCCACTCTACCGTTCCGGGGGGCTTTGAAGTTATATCATAAACAACTCGGTTTACGTGTTCAACTTCGTTTGTGATTCTGTTTGACACTTTTGCGAGAAGGTCATACGGAATCTGCGCCCAATCCGCTGTCATAAAATTGTCGGTTGTAACAGCTCTGAGTGCTATAAGGTGATCATAAGTTCTATGGTCACCCATTACACCGACAGTCATTACGTTTGGGAGAACGGCAAAAAACTGACTAAGGTTGCTTTCATAACCCGTGTTTGCCATTTCTTCACGGAAAATCGCATCAGCCTCCTGAAGAATTTTTACCTTTTCTTCGGTAACTTCACCAATAATTCTGACTCCGAGACCGGGACCCGGGAACGGCTGACGCCATACAAGCTCCTTCG
>CANQLQ010000115.1 GCA_947624755.1 uncultured Clostridia bacterium
ATGCCCGTGGGCGACCACATGGGGTCGCCCCTACGCGTGCCATGGTGTTAGTATCAAGACTTATATAAATCTTCCCTGTGTAACTGCCGTGGACGATGTCCCCTGAATAAAAATTTTACAGTTAACAACGTAAGTCGTTTCGCGGCATAAGAGTAAAAGCCTGCATAATCTACCCTGCGTAATTCCTGCGGACGATGTCCGCCACCGACGTGCGTGCCACGCAAATTGGGACGTCCTGTATTGTCCTGTATTAATAAACGATTCTCTAAATGTCACAAACAGTATTGAAGGAAGGTGCGATATATTGAAAAATATTATTAAAGATAACATACGTTATTTATTATCCAACTGGTTAAAATGGGATAAAAAGAGCCTTAAATTCTTTTTTCTGTGGATTCCTGCGTTGGTGCTTCAGCCGCTGGTGACGGCATACATACCTAAAGCGATGATTGACGCCATAAACAAAGGCGTAACCGTCGGAAATATGACGCTGATAGTTGCGCTTTTGAGTTTGCTTTTAACGCTTACAATATGGCTTGACCCGTTTATGAAGGAGCTTGTCAGGGGCGGCGCAAGAATCGTGCGTATGAGATATGCCATTCTTGCCTTTCGTAAAACGCTTTCGGCCGATTATGTCGATATTGAAAGTCTTGAGGGCAGAGAAAAACAGAAAAGAGCCGAAGCCTTCTATAACGCAAGGTTCTCTTCCGGCGCGGCCTTTGTCGAACGCTGCGCCAACTTCCTTGTGTGTATTATAGGCGTTATCGTTTCATCAATACTTATTTACAAAATCAATATATTAATGATTCTTTTAATACTGCTGACTTGTGTATGTGAGTTTCTCTTATTGAAATTACTAAACAAAAAGCAGAAGGAAACAACCGATAAATATTCCAAGCTTGTCAATAAATTTGAATATTTCTATAAGCTTTCCAAAGATGCCGAGGCTTCAAAAGATATAAAGCTGTACGGTTTTTCCGATTACCTAATCAAAACTGCGGCAAAGCTGATTTATAAAATTGAAAGCATCAATGCGAAATTTACAAAACAATCGGCGGCGGTCAGCGGCGTTCGGGCAGTTTTGAACCTTGTCCGCGGACTTGTAGCGTATGCTTATTTGATCTGTCTTGTTTACAATAACCGTCTTTCCGTCTCTGATTTCATCTTTTATTTCGGTATTATTACAGGCTTTTCTAATTGGATAGTTAATCTCGTTTTCAGTTATTCGGAAATTGAAAGGTGCTGTATTGACTGCGCCGCATACCGTGATTTTGTTGAAGACAAAAGTAAAGATGAGGACAAACCCGATGTTGATTTCAGCGAGGTAAAAAGCGTTGAATTTAAAAATGCAACATTTTTCTATCCGTCAAACGAGACGGCCGCTGTAAAGGATATGTCGTTTAAAGTGAACAAAGGCGAAAATATTGCAATTGTCGGTGAAAACGGCGCAGGCAAGACGACAGCCGTAAAGCTTTTATGCGGACTGTATTATCCGACTTGCGGAGATATCTTGATCAACGGCAGGAATAGCCGCGATTTTTCTTCGGACAGCTATTTTAATTTGTTTTCCGCCGTCTTTCAGGACTATTCCTTTTTGCCGATGACGGTGGCGCAAAACATTACGGCGGA
The DNA here is from genome assembly GCA_947624755.1 of uncultured Clostridia bacterium. GTDB lineage: Bacteria > Bacillota > Clostridia > Oscillospirales > Acutalibacteraceae > UBA6857. The sequence goes on from CANQLQ010000115.1 coordinate 1,630, forward strand.
GCAGGACTGCGATAAGGATAAATTGTATGCCGCTTTAGAACAGGCCGGAATCCTTGATAAAATTATTTCTTTGCCTGAAAAAGAGAACACCCAAATGGTAAAAGATGTTTACAAAAATGCTGCCGATTTCTCGGGCGGAGAAAAGCAAAAGCTTTTGCTTGCAAAGGCTATTTATAAAAATGCTCCCATACTCATTCTTGACGAGCCGACGGCGGCGCTTGACCCTATAAGCGAAAATGAGCTTTATCTCAAATATAATGAACTTACGAAAGATAAAATTTCTTTCTTCATTTCTCACAGATTATCCTCAACCCGTTTTTGCGACAGGATATTGTTCATAAAGGACGGTTTTGTTGCTGAAAGCGGAACTCATGAACAACTTATGGCTTTAAAGGGCGAGTATTACAGAATGTATCAAACACAAAGTATGTATTATAAGGAAATGGGGGCGGCGGTAAATGGGTAAGGCGAAATTAATCAAAAAAATGTACAAAGAAGTAAGCTTGCTCGACAGAAGCCTTTTGCCGGCAACCTTTGTTCAGGCGGCAATTGACAGCATAAAACCGTTTATCAATATTTACTTTTCGGCAAGACTTATAACGCTTTTAACAAATAAAGCCGGCGCAGGGTCGCTTGTTATCTGTATAGCATTAGCCCTCGGCATCAATTTAGTTGTGTTCTTTTTGGCCTCAATGCTTAATGACTACAATGAAACGCACCGTATGACGCTTCTTGATTTAGAAAACAAAAAAGTTGAGGAAAAGCTATATAACGCCGAGTACAGTCTGCTTGACGACAGCGATTTTAAGAACTTGTTACATAAGCATGAGGAAGCGGGAAAAAGCCGCTGGGCGCGTTTTCCGTATTTTATGTGGACAACGCTGCAATTTACAAGAGGCTTACTGACAACGGTCATTTCTTTTGTTATTATTATACCGCTTTTAAAGTTAGGCTTTGTCAGAACAGGAGATACCTTTTTTGAAAGACCTGTATTTATTTTGACAATTTTTATTGCAATTGCAATTATGGCAGTTATAATTTTGCTCGCTGCAGCAAATATAAATAAATCATATCTTAAAGCGAATGAAAAATATGCGCAGCTTGACCGTATTTTCTACTGCTTTATTGATATTTTAGGCGATTATAAAACAGGCAAGGAAATAAGGCTTTATAAAGAACAGAATTTAATCAACAGTATCGCAACGCAAAAGATATTGACGGAAGGTGAACAGACTCTTCGTAAAATTTCCATGCGTACTGCAAAATCAAGCTCGTTTGTGGCAATTCTCGGCGCAATTGTCGGTTTCGGCGTTTATCTGTTTATCGGCGTAAAGGGCTTGTTCGGTTTGTTTTCAATAGGCTCGCTTATACTGTACTGCGGTTCATTTATGCAGATTATAAGCGGTATTATGATGCTTGCAAATACGCTCGGAAAGCTCAAAGAGATTATCCCCCTTGCAAGAGATTACTTCAAGATCATGGAAGCCGAATGCACCGCTGCTTATGGAGATAAAGAAATTAATCTAAATGACAAATTTGAAATAGAATTTAAAAATGTTTCTTTTAAATATCCGAAAAGCGAAAACTATGCCTTGGAAAACATTAATCTTAAAATTAACAGCGGCGAAAAGCTTGCGGTAGTAGGAAGAAACGGAAGCGGAAAAACGACCTTTATCAAGCTTTTGTGCAGGCTTTATGATGCCGACAGCGGCGAAATACTGATAAATGGAGTTAACATAAAAGAGTATACAAAGGAAAGTCTAATGAAACTCTATTCGGTTGTATTTCAGGATTTCAAGCTTTTTGCCATACCTCTTTGCGATAACATTTGCGCCGATAAAGAATATGACAGGGAAAGGCTTTACCTGTGTCTTGAGCAGGCTAATATTAAAGACAGAGTTGAGAGAATGAGCGACACAGAAAACACTTATCTTTATAAAGACACCGAAAAAAACGGTGTGGATATTTCAGGCGGCGAAGCGCAGAAGCTTGCCCTTGCAAGAGCGCTTTATAAAGACAGTCCTCTTGTTATACTTGACGAGCCGACAGCGGCGCTTGACCCTATTTCCGAAAATGAGATTTACAGCCGCTTCAACTCTTTTACCGAAAACAAAACAGCAATTTATATTTCTCACAGGCTTTCAAGCTGTATTTTCTGTGATACAATAGCAGTATTTGATAAGGCAAAATTAGTTGAAAAAGGAACACATAAAGATTTATTGAGCCTCGGCGGAAAATACAGTGAATTATGGAACGCCCAGGCGCAGTATTATAACTAAACGAAAAAAAGTCCCCGCCTTTTAAGGCGGCGGATTCTACAACTGAAGCGCCGAATGACGATACATAAAGGAATCGCTGATTAATACAAGCAGCCCTTCTTGACGGTAAATTGTTCCGTCATTTAGCCCAAAAATTCTCGTTAATACACAAAGTATTGCCTCAAATTTTTGGAATATAAAAATATGATTTCAAATTAGGAACAAAGTGTTTTCGCGGCATAAAACTATAATTTTATATAATTTCTATCCCGCGTAATTGCCGCACGCCATGCGTGCAATTAGGACACCCTGAATTAATCAGTGATTCCTAAAATTAAGGAGACTGACACTATGCCGCAACACCCTATCCCGCCTTTATATGACAAAAACTCAAAAGTTCTGATACTCGGCAGTTTTCCGTCGGTAAAATCCCGTGAGCAGATGTTTTTCTACGGACACCCGCAAAACAGATTTTGGAAGGTTATTTGCGCTGTAATGGGAAAAGACACACCGGTGACAATTGAGGAGAAAAGCAGCTTTCTTCATGAAAACAACATCGCCTTGTGGGACGTTATTGCCTCTTGTGACATTACAGGCAGTTCTGACAGCTCCATTAAAAATGTTGTTGCAAACGACCTTACTCAAATTCTTCGATCTGCTGATATAAAGCAGATATTTGTCAACGGCAGAACAGCCGAAAAGTATTATAACAAGTATATTCGTGATACTATCGCAAAAAAGGCGGTTTGTCTGCCCTCAACTTCACCTGCCAATGCCGGCTGGAGTTTGGACAGGCTTATTAATGCATGGGGAATTGTAAGGGAGTATATTGAGGTAAGCTCTGATTAAGCCCTAAGTGTGATTTAATCAGAGGTTCCTTAAAATATTTACTTTTTCAAATTTGAAGAATATACATAAATTAATCAAAGCCGGGCGGACAAAACAGGATTTAGCTGTATACTTGGACAGTTTATATATGTGGCTTTTCATATTGGAAATGTAATTTATGTCACAATTAATGATGCAGAAAAATGGGTTTGTATTCCCTGTCAAGGGATATTAAAGCCGGATTATTTGAGGAGTAAGAAATGAACACTGTAATAAAAAGGATTAGCCCTAATGAAAAGGATACTCTTGCAAACCTGCTTGAAAAGTATAACTATGAGTTCTCTCAGTATGACAAAAGGCAATTTGACAACAACGGTTTGTTTGGATACAAGTATCTTAATTGCTATTTTACAGAAGAGAACAGATATGCCTATTTTATTTATGTCGATAATACCCTTGCAGGTTTTGCCCTGATAAACAAATACAAAGAGTGTGACAGACCTATTGATTGGTCAATGGCGGAGTTTTTTGTTTCGTATAATTTCAGGCGCAAGGGAATAGCAACAGAAACAGTCAGACAAATTTTTAATATTCATAAAGGCTTTTGGCACATAAAATATCACAAAAATAACATTGCAAGCGTTGTTTTATGGAACAAGGTTGCAAAGATGTATGACGATAACTATGAGCTTTGTATAGGTGATGAGCCTTTCAATGACGGAACTGAAGCAAATGTGCTGTATTTTGAGGTAAAATGACGATGCGATGCGGCTTGTTGAATGAGGTGATAAAATAAATGCAAATCATAAACACTTGCGATAAAATCAAAACTGTTTTTGCAAAAGGTTTTGATATTAACCTTTGGCGAAAGTATGCAGGCGAAATATCAAAAGAGCTTCCTTCAAAATGTGAAAATAATGCTGAAAGCTATGATTTTAATAAAGATGTTCTCCCTGTTATTAAAAATGCATTAAACGAAGAAAAAATCGACATTGTAAATAGGAATTTTAGGTTGGCAATTAATATGCTGAACAATAATCTTACAGAGCTTTTTGACAGCGAACCTGATATTAATATCATTCTTTACTTAGGCCTTTGTAACGGCGCAGGCTGGGCGACTACACTTGACGGCAAAAACACGGTTTTGTTAGGGATTGAAAAAATCATTGAGCTTGATTGGAAAGATGAAATTAATATCCGCGCCCTGATATTTCACGAGATCGGTCATTTGTGGCATAAGCTCAACGGTAACTTGTATTTTCCCGGCTTCACAAAACGCAGAAAAGCAATACAACAGCTTTACCAAGAGGGTGTTGCTATGGTTTGCGAACACATTTTATGCGGTGATGATGAATTTTATCATCAGGATAAAAACGGCTGGCTAAAATGGTGCTGTGAAAACGAAAATGATATAAAGAAAGAGTATCTTTTTAGACTGAATAAGAGAGAAAGTGTGCAGGACTTTTTCGGCGATTGGTGTTCTTTTAGAGGACATTCAGACGTTGGTTATTTTCTTGGCAGCAGATTTGTCGGTTATCTTATGAAAATATATTCATTAAAAGAAATTGCAGGTATGAAATATAAAATATTAAACGAAAAATTTACAGAGTTTGTACATTCTTAGACAAATTAGTCTGATCTTGATTGATGATTAGGGAATCAATGATTAAATGCTTAAGGCTTAATACTCATCATGCTTGCAAATATTGTGTAATACTTTGTCAAAATACTAAGAGCTGTTATAAATTAAATTTTTCATAAATCGCGTAGGGGCGACCCCATGTGGTCGCCCCGGCGTGTAGAAAAGTTGTGTCGCTTGGCAATATGCACAAAGGGAGTAAGATTATGGGGAACCTCCGACCGAGCCGACAGGCGAGAATCCCCACCGA
>CANQLQ010000116.1 GCA_947624755.1 uncultured Clostridia bacterium
ATTATAAATACAATCAAAGGCATTGAATGGACAACGTATTTCGGGCATATGCTCGTTCTTGGAGCTAAAGGTTTTGTTGACTGGCGTGACGCGGCTGTGGATAATATTGACGAAAAAATCGTTCAGGTAAAAGAAAACGGCGGTCTTGTCGGAGTGGCACACCCTTTTCAGCTTGGTTCTCCGATGTGTACCGGCGGACGCTTTGAATTTAAAGTCCAAAAATGGGAAAACGTAAATTATATTGAAATCTGGCACGAAGGATTTTACGAGGGCAATTATGAAAACGATAAGGCCTCTGCCTTTTGGAAATCACTTCTTGACAAAGGTTATCGCCTTGCCTGTACCTACGGGCGCGACTGGCACAGAATTGAAAAAACAAAAAATTACGGCTGTACTTATGTCGATATCTGCGGTAAAATTAATTCGGAAAATGCCCTTGAAGCGATAAAAAAAGGTAGAACCGTTGTTTCAACCGGAGCAAAGTTCAGTTTTACGGCAAAACAAAACGGAAAAATTTTCTCTATCGGTGAATCGCTTTCAGAAGGCGAAGCACAACTTATATTCACCCTTGACCTAAACGCAAGGGAAAAATTCCATACAGACAATACCTTTGAGTATGAAAAGATAAAGATTATCTCAAACGGCGGCGAATGTGTAAAGGAAATAGCTTTAACTGAAAATGAAGCTGTAATTTGTCTAAAAAAGAATCGGTGGTATATTGCGGAACTTTGGGGTAAAATGAGCGGAAAGGCTCAGCCGCTTGCAATAACCTCACCGATTTATACTTGGGAGGTTTGACATGAAAACCGTTAAACGAATTTCTGTAATTATCTTTTGTTTCATAATTATATTATCTTTTTCAATGGTAAGCTTTGCAAAAGGAGAGGAAAGCGCAATGACTTTGAGATTTAATAAAGACGGCAAATTTAAAATTCTTGCCCTTGCAGACACGCAGGACACCGACACGCCCCAAAAAGAGACAATTGAAATTGTTGAAAATATGCTTGAAAAAACGCAGCCTGATCTTGTTGTCTTTCTTGGGGATAACATAGCGGGTTATTGGAAAGGCGTTGATAAAGAAAAAACCGAAAGAGCAATTGACAAGGTCATAGCTCCGATTCAAAAGAAAAATGTACCCTTTGCAATTGTTTTCGGTAATCATGACCACGAAGGTCTGTGCGATGAAAACAACAAAATGACCGAAGAAGAAGCAAAGGCCTTTCAGCTTTCAATTTATCAAAAATATCCCGGCTGTCTTGCCGTTTCGGGTGAGGATATGACAGGTTACTGCAACTATAACCTTACAATCAAATCGTCGAAAAGCGATAAAGATGTATTTAATCTTTGGTTTATGGATTCAAATCCTTATGCCGAAGAAGGCGGTTACGGCTATGTTCAGCCCGATCAGACCGAATGGTACATAAAAAAATCAAACGAACTTAAAAAAGAAAACAACGAAAAACCTCTGCCATCGCTTCTTTTTCAGCATATACCTGTTCCCGAGGTTTATGAGCTTACATATGAGCTTGACAATTGGAAACCGGGAGCAGTAAAAGGGCAGACTGCTTTGCAAAAAAAGTATTATATGACCAACGAAAAAGTGATACAGGGCGGTATGCTTGAAGGCCCTTGCAGCGCCGGAGTTATGCACGAACAGTTTAAAACATGGAAGCAGCAAGGCGATATTATCGGCGCTTTCTTCGGCCACGATCACCCGAATGATTATCTCGGTGAAATTGACGGTATAAAGCTTTGTGCGGTTCCTGCGGCAGGTTATTACAGTTACGGTCAGAATCACGGTGCAAGAACAATTATTCTTGATGAAAGCGACCTTTCTGATTTTAAGACCGAGCTTTTCCACAGCGATGAAATTCTTGGTTACAAGGTCAAACCTACATATAAGGCAAACCACGGTTATTATGAATACAAAAACAAATTTATTCCTGCCGCGTCAGGGGCGGCGGCAGGTGCGGTTATATTAGCTTGCTTTGCGGCAGCAGTTACAAAGATAGTTAAAAAAAGAAAGAATAGATAAACCGTTTCCAAGAAAAGAGTAATAAAAAATCTGAAGAGAACATTTTGTCCGCTTCAGATTTTATTTTTTGCTTTTTAAAACATAAGCTTTCCTAAGACCGTTTTAGCAAAGTTTTATAGATCAACTATAATATTATCGAATCCTTCAAGCCATCTGTTTTCACCGAAACATCTGAAACGAAGAACTATCTGATTTTCATAAACTTCCATACAGCAGCCTGTACCGAATGAGTTATCGGATTCAGCGCCGAAATAGCTTTCGGTTGAACCGGCGCAGGGAAGATTAACGTATGTGCAGTCGCCGAAGGTCATTACGCTGTCACTATCGAGAGGCATATGAGAATGACCCGAGAAATAGACAACCTTTGTTCCGGCATTTTCAAGCGTATCGGCAAGAGACTTGTTGTTGCTTACAAGGTTGAAGTCCCAATAGGAACGAATGCCGTTTTTACCTTCAACAAGGTTGTGGTTGATAACAAAAGCCGGCATATTTTTGTCGGCGGCCTGCTTGAGCTGAGCCTTGAGCCATTCAATTTGATTGTCTGAAATAACCGAAACGGTATTTTCGGCATTTTCTTCAGAGCCGAGAACTATAAATTTATAGCCTTTGACTTCCGTGCTGTAATAAACCTTGTCAATTGAAGCCTTTTCATAACCGTTGTAACTGTTAATGCAGCGTTTTGAAAGCTTTTTGTATGTATCGTTGTCTGATGTGTTTCCGAAATCGTGGTTTCCGAAAGCAACAAGAACCTTGCTGTCGCCGGCGAAGCGGTTGACAAAACCGTAAAAATCGAACCATTCAACACCCTGACCGTTCATTGTGTTGTCACCTGCAAAAGCAAGGACATCGGGAGTCCTGTCGGCGGCATAAACTGCGTTTAGGGTATTGCCGATCCAACCCCAACGCTCTGTGTTGTTGCCTTCCATATGCATGTCGGAAAGCAGAACGGCGGAAAGCTTAATGTTTTCGCTGTCAACAGGTTCATATTTCACGGTAGGATTTGCCGTAAGCGAAACAAAAAGGAATAATGAAATAAAAATGCTGAAAACTCTTCTGAAAATATACATATAATCACCTCAACTAAAGTTTAGCATACTAAATAAAATTTGTCAAATAATATTGTAAAAATTATGTAATATATATAATTTTAGAAATTTAAAGAACTGTTTTAATCTTTTTCGAGCAAACTTATGCCTTATTTATTGCTTAAATTGGAACTTTTTTTCGATTTAAGGTTGATTTAATAAAAAAATTTTATTATAATCATATCTGAATAAATATATTGAAATAGTTGTTCAAAAAAAGATAATAATAATTTAATTACATACCAAAACGTTTAAAACAAAATAGTAATCGGAGGAATGCTCAATTATGGAAGGCAACCCGCAAAATAAATCAAGACCTGTGTCAAAGACAAGAACCAAATCAAAGACCCCGATCCATAAAAAAAGGCGCAAGAAAAGAAGCCGTGTTGCTTATGGAATTTTTATCGCTGTTTTTTGCCTTTTTGTTTCGGCTATGCTTACGGTTATCGTTGTCGGCTCTTCGGTTTTGGCTTATGTCGACGATTATGTTGAAGGTAAGAAGATTATTGACCTTGAGAATTACACAAGCTCGCAAAGTCAGACGTCAATTATGTATGCATACGACGAAAACAATAAGGCAAAAGAGCTTACGAGACTTCACGGCGAAGAGAACAGAATATGGGTCGATTATGACCAAATGCCGGACAACCTTATCAATGCCTTTGTAAGCCTTGAGGATAAACGGTTTTGGTCACATCCCGGTGTTGACTGGACACGTACAATAGCTGTTCTTGTGAACCCGGAATATGAGGGTCAGGGCGCTTCGACCATCACTCAGCAGCTTGTAAAAAATCTGACTGACCAAAAGGACGTTACCTACGTTAGAAAATTCAACGAAATTCTTCGCGCTCTCAATCTTGAAAGATATTACTCAAAAAAAGAAATTCTTGAAGCTTATCTTAATACTGTTTCTCTCGGAGCAGGCGCATACGGAGTTGAAACTGCGGCGGAAATCTACTTCGGAAAGTCTGTAGAAAAACTCTCTCTTATCGAATGTGCAACTCTTGCCGGTATCACAAAAGCCCCATACACTCTAAATCCCTATTATGACTATAATGCCTGCAAGGAAAGACGCGATACCTGCCTTTGGTATATGATGGATAACAAAAAAATTACCGAAAGCCAGTACAAAAAATCAATCAAGAAGAAGATTACCCTTGCAGAAAAGAAGTCAAGCAGCCAAAGCAATCAGACCGACGATACTGACATTCTTTCATGGTATGAAGAATATGTTATCGACCAGGTTATTGCCGATCTTCAAAGTGAATACGGCTATGAATACAATGAAGCATGGCGTATGGTTTATTACGGCGGTCTTAGCATTTATTCTGCCGTTGATACCGAAATTCAAGATTGGGTCGAAAAAGTATATAAAGACCGTTTGGGCTTCCCATATTCAAGAACCGATAAAAACGGAAATCTTCCTCAAAGCTCAATTACAATAATGGATTATCAGGGAAGGATCGTTGCAATAGCCGGAGGTACAGGAAAAAAGACGACCAACAGAGGCTACAACAGAGCGACCGACACAAGAGCCAAAAGGCAGCCAGGTTCTTCAATAAAACCGCTTTCAGTTTATTCTCCCGCAATTGACCAGGGTCTTATTACTCCGTCGTCAACCATTCTTGAAAAGGCCATTACTTTAAACGGCAGTCTGTGGCCTCGTAACTTTAACGGGGACCACGGTTCGGGAAGATATATTACAGTCCAGGAAGCTCTTGTTCGTTCGCTTAATACTGTTCCTGTTCGTATTTTAAAAGAAATGCTCGGAGTTAAGACTTCTTACCAATACTGCAACGAAAAATTCCACCTCAACCTTTCCGAAAGAGATATGGATCTCAGCCCTCTCGCCGTTGGCGGTACCAATACCGGTGTAACATCGCTTGAAATGGCGGCGGCTTTCGCGACCTTTGGAAACGGCGGTAATTATTACAAGCCTTACAGCTATTACAAAGTTCTTGACAGAAACGGCGAAGTTATTCTTGACAACAGAAAGAACGAACCCGAAAGGGCTATTGAAAATGCAACTGCAAACGCTACTCTCGGAATGATGCTCAAAGCTGTTTCGCAGTCAAACGGTACCGGTTACGGTTCAGCGATAAGCGGATTCCAGACCTTTGCAAAAACAGGTACTACATCAGATAACTGCGATAAATGGTACTGCGGCGGAACACCGTATTATGTTACCGCTATTTGGTACGGATTCGACTATCATGCCGACCTTTATACCGGCTCATCCAACCCGGCAAAAAACATTTTCAGATATGTTTTCAGTGAGATTCATAAAAACCTTAAATCAAAAACTTTCGCTGATTTAGCGCGTGAAGTCGGAGCAGATCCAAATGCAGTTTTAAAAGCCATCAAAGATTCAAACGCAGTACACTCGGCATCTCAAACAACAACCGCAAAAACGGCAGAAACAACTACACACCGTACCACCGAAAAGACTACGGCATCTGAAACAACGAAGCGGAAAACGAATGACGAGGATAAGACGACTACCACCTCCGCGCCGAAAACGACAGAACCGTCTACAGAAAGGCATACAACTACTGAGCCGCCGACAACCGCAGCTCCGCCTTCAACAACTCAAAAGCCAACCGATGCACCTGATACATCAAAGCCTGCAACCGAGCCTTCTTCTTCGCAAGATACAGCATAAAACGAGGGCAAAATAATGGTGATTTTATCTGTCGATTACGGTGACAGCCGCACAGGGCTTGCGGTTTGTGACAAAACGGAATTTTTGGCTTCACCTGTCGGAGTTATATTTGAAAAATATGAACCAAAGGTAATTTCGGCTGTTTGCGATAAAATCAAAGAATATAAAGCCGAAATGGTTGTAGTCGGATTACCCAGAAATATGGACGGTTCGTATGGTGAAAGAGCGCAAAAGTGCAGTGATTTTGCAAAAGAGCTTGAAAAAGCAAGCTTAGTAAGAACGGTTATGTGGGACGAACGCCTCACGACTGTAAGCGCCCACCGGGTTCTCAACGATGTTAATGTCCGCGGCAAAAAGCGCAAAAATATTATTGATGCTGTTTCTGCTGTTATGATTCTTGAAGATTTTCTCGCTTCGCGTAAGTAGAGTTTGCTTGTTTTGTGTTTTTGCATAAATTAATTTATATTGCCGATTTAAGTGACGGTTAATTATTAAAACTTTAAGGAAGCTCTGATTAAGTCACGCTTAAGGCATAAGAAATCACTGATTAATACAGGCTGACCCTGCTTGACGGTAAATTATTATGTAATACTTTGTCAAAATACTCAGGGTTGTAGTAATTTAAATTTTTCATAAATCGCGTAGGGGCGACCCCATGTGGTCGCCCTTTACTGCGACATACCCTTGGATTTTAATTCACTTCTAAATTAGAAACAAAGTGTTTTCGCGTTGATTTCTTAATTTGTGCAAATTATTGGCTTTGACTGCCGTCGGCGAACTTTTCTTTTGAAAGAAAAGTTCCAAAAGAA
>CANQLQ010000117.1 GCA_947624755.1 uncultured Clostridia bacterium
AACACGCACCCCTTTATAAACGCCATAAATTTTTTTACCATCCGCAACACGGCGATTTCCTTTAAGTCCTGCGACGTGTTCACCCGCACAGCGAATATCTTTTTCCGTCCAAGATTTTGGAAACCACGCCTGACTTGTTCCGCCACGCTTTGACCGTTGCATATGATTTGGAATGTTACCAACACGTACACCGTTTGGATAGGTTTTAACAATGTTATACTTGATGCCGTATTTATCAAGTAATTCCATACCTTTTTGGCTGTGTCCGCCGTTATTAAGTCGCAGTTTAAGGAAGCGCTGATTAATTCAGGGAGTCCTAATTGGCGGCAGGCATCGCCTGCACGAATTACGCGGGCACGCATGGCGTGCAACACTTACGCGGGATAGAAATTATATAAAAATATAATTTTACTCCGCGAAAACACTTTGTCACTAATTTTGAAGTTTCTTTTTATGTTCAAAAAATCTAAGTCAATACTTTGTGTATTAACGAGAATTTTTGGGCTAAATGACGGAATAATTTACCGTCAAGCAGGGCTGCCTGTATTAATCAGTGATTCCTTATGCCTTAAGCGTGATATAATCAGAGCTTCCTTAGCTCTTCCAAAATGAAACACAGCCGCAGAAAAACTGCGGCCATGTCCCAAAAAATATGACTATGAGAGGAATATTTTATCAATTTACTTTACCGGTTGGTTAGATTCAAAAGGCAGCATATTGTAAACCTTGTCGCCATCGACCATACTTATCGGAAGCTCCGGAATAAGAAGGCGAATTGTTGAAACAAGACCGTTGCTGTCCTCTCCGGGGAAGCCTGTAACGAGCAGTACGGGCTTTATCTTCCCGATGTGAGCGGCAATTGTGAAGACCGGTTCATCACTGAAATAAAGCGCCATTTCTCCGTTTTCTTCTTTTGCAAAATCATATATTTCTTCAATAATTTTGGTATCCGGTTTTTTATCATTAAACCCAAGCGGCAGTACCGAAATTATTTCAAGCTTTGCCGAGTTTTTTTCGGCGAGCAGCTTTCCCGCCCTGACAATATTCTTTGAAGATTCCTGCGGTGTTACGCAAACGAGGACTATTGATTTTTTGTCCATCAGGATAACCTCCTTTGATGATTTTATGATAAAGCAAGCACTTAAATGATAGTTAAAATCACAATTAAATCTAACTTTAATTTTTATTGCATATTTATATTTATTATTTTTTCCCGAAAGCTATTACGAAATAAAGCTTCAATACAAAAAAGATAATAATAAAATAAATTATTTACAAGCTGTTAACAATGATGTATAAAAGTTGACAAAAAAGGGAAATCAGAGTATCATTATTAAAAGAATATGCCGACAGGCAATTTTTGAAGAAAATATTTAAAGCAGGTGTACAAAATGAATGTATTTATGGTTGGCGGCACAGGCCTTCTCGGCTGCGAAGCGGCAAAGGTTCTTATCGCCCGCGGTCACAAAGTTACAACAGTAGCCCTCCCTCCCCTTCCCGAAGGAGCTCCCATTCCGGAAGAAATGGAAATTCTTTTCCAGAACATCAATGATATATCAGACGAGGAGCTTGCAAAGCTTCTTGAAGGTAAAGATGTTTTCATTTATGCGGCAGGTGTTGATGAAAGAGTTGAATTTCCGGCTCCTGTTATGGATTATTACAATAAATTTAACATTGCTCCTCTCAAGAGAATTTTCCCAATATGCAAAAAAGTTGGCATTAAGAGAGCAGTCGTTCTCGGCTCTTACTTTGCATACCTTTCAAAGCTTCGTCCCGACATGAAGCTTCCCGAAAGAAACCCGTACTTCAAATCAAGACTTATGCAAGAAGAAGTTTGCGAATCATTCGCAGATGACAACTTCTCCGTTGCAGTTCTTGAACTTCCGTATATCTTCGGCACACAGCCGGGCCGTAAACCTGTGTGGACAATTCTCATTGAACAAATTGCTTTCATGGACAAATGGCCGTTTACCATGTATCCGAAGGGAGGCACAGCAATGCTTACCTGCCGTCAGGTCGGTCAGGCAATTGCCGGTGCGGCTGAAAGACAGAAGTCAGGCTTTGAAGCTATCCCGATTAGTATGTACAACATGAAGTGGAACGATTTCCTCGCTATCGTTTACAAGGCTCGCGGAATGGCAGGCAGAAAAATCGTTAACGTCCCGCCATGGATGATGCGCTTTGGCATGATAAAACCTGACCTTGACTACAAGAAGAGAAAAATTGACTCAGGTATGGACGTTTACAATCTTCCCGACATTATGGATCTTGATCTTTTCATCAACGATGCATATTGCCGTGCTCTCGGCGTTGAAGACGACGACATAGACGCAGCAATTGAAGATTCAATCAAAATCTCTGTCGCTTCTTATAACGGCACAGTTAAGCTTCTTGAAATGAAGGGCGAATAATCAATTTGCTATAAAAGGGACACCCGAGTCGTGTCCCTTATTTTTTATGCTTTGATTTTAAGCTTTTTTGTTTTTAAAAAATATTTCAAAACAAGGCATGTAATTTCAGCAATATAAACTATAAAAAATATTATGTTTATTCTGTCAATAATTATACGTGCCTGTTCCCTGTCCTTTTGTGTGTATGTCGTTGCAGAAACAACATTGTTGTCCTTGTCAAGTTTATAATCAATCCGGATAACCTGAAGATTTTTTTGCTCAAAAGTAACGCTCTTTCCGTCAATTTTTATAGTGTCTTTCCAATATTCAATTGCATAGCTGTCGCTGTATTCATTGTTATCGGAAAAATCGTTTTCATCTTCTTCATACGTTACCTCGTTTTCAGTTTGTTCGGGAGTATATTCTTCTGATGCTGATGTTGGTTGCTCCGACCATTCATCTTTAGGTGTTTCTATATATTCTATAAATTTGTTCATATCGGTAAATGTTGTACCTTTTATAAAAGCTTTATATATAAATGATTCATTATTAATTAATAAACTCTGAACAAAAAATGTCGTGACAAGAACAATTGAAGAGGCAAGTATCGCTTTTCTTTGAATTTTACGCTTTTCTTTTTCGCCCTCTGTTAAGATTAAAATTTTATGTTTAATAAGTATTTGCTTTGCTGCCAACCACGCAATGATACAAATTGCAGCGCCGGCAAGAGAGCAGATAGCTCCCTGAGAGAACCACTCGACGTAATAAACACCGTAATATGCATCAGAGGCAAGATAAGCAGGCGGAAGAGAAAAGGCAAAAATACAAAGAATCGCAAAAAGAGTGTTGCGGAATTCCAAAATCAGTGACTTTTTTAAATTGTTAATGCTTTCGGCAAAAAAATCGTCACTGTTTACAACCAAAAAGGCATAATTAAAAAAGATAATTTCAAGAAGGACTGCAATAAGAAACATAATACAGCCAACTAAAAAGCCCAATCTCGCCCGATAAAATCCAAAGTTGCATATCATTGATATAATCAATCCGACAATCGCAGCCGAGAGAGAAATAATACTTTTAATTATAAATTTTGTTTTGACAGTATTTATGAGGTGTTTCAACCTTTTTTCTGTTTTTGCGTTTCCTTCGTTATAGACAGGGGGCTTATTGCTTTTTTCTCCGCAAAGAATTTCATCCGATGTTACACCGAAAATTTCTGCAATAACAGGAATAAGGCTGATATCGGGCGCACATTCGTCCCTTTCCCAACGGCTTACCGCCTTGTCAGAAACTCCAAGCATTTCTGCAAGGCTTTTTTGCGTCATGCCGTTCGCCTTTCTAAGAGCGGCAATAAACCGGCCTATGCTTTTTCTTTCCATTTTGCTACCTCCAAAATTTTTTATGAACACAGTTTAAGGAAGTCATTTTGTGTTTCTTCTATTATTCTACGAAATCTGTATCATTAAAACAACCCCATAAACCGAAAATAACTCTCGCAAACCGAGAATTGCAATAAAATCTGTCAAAATCCGTGAAATATATAAAATTTTAAAAAATAGCAATGTACAAAAGTATATTTGTATGCTATAATACAAAAGATTAAATGTAATTTAGGGAGTAATCTAATGAGCAATAATAATGAACTTTTCAAAAGCGTTCTTGACGGCTCAGCCGAAGCGCTTAAAAAATACGGCTTTGAACCGCTCACATACAGCGACTCTGACAATACGGTAAAATATGCCGGTGAAAACGGTGTAATAAAAGTCGTTTATGAAAACGAAAAGCTTCTCGTTTTCAGCGGTAAGGACAGCGAAAATCCGAATGAAACTCCGTCAAGGATCCTTGTTTCCCTTCTTCCGAATGATGCCTCACCTAAAGATATAAACTATGTTGTCGGTGAATTTAGTGAAACACTTGACACTAAATACGGCATTAAAAAAGTCAGCCCGAAAAAGCCTTCTCAAAAAGGTCCTCAAACTGTTTCAAAGGCCGCAGTAAAAGCCGGTTCTTTCTATGACCCTAATACGCTTGCAAGCCGCCTTTGCCTTGTATTCCCTGAACTTCGTGAATTTTATAAGCTTAATATTTCGACCTACGGCGACTTCCTTGCTGAAGAATTTTTTGTAAATTACGGCACACCGAAGGTTATTGAAGCAATCAAAGAAAACAAACCTGCAACAATGAAAAAAATGTTTCAGGTACTCAATGAGGTTTATGAGGACGGCACAAACGATACCCAAAGCCTTATTGCCGTAACAATTCTCGGAGAACTTAACAACGACCAGGTTCTTCTTGCACGCTGCGTTGACTATATGAGCGAAACAATTGCGCCGCCGGTTATTGAAGTTAACAAGTTCCTTGCTACCGCCGCAGGCAAAAAAGCAAGGGCAAAGCTTCAAAATCCCCCGGCGTATAAGCCAAAGAAGCAAAAAAAGCCGGGTATGATGGAAAGAATTATGAATGCCGGAACAGGCGTAAACAATCAATAAAACATTCAAGCAGGGGCAATTTGAACTGTTCCTGCTTAATTTACGATACACAATAAAGAGGGTGTTTTAATGAAGGTTTTATGGGAGCTTTTTATAATTTTTGCCCGTATCGGCGGTTTTACTTTCGGCGGCGGATATGCAATGCTTCCGATGCTTCAAAAAGAAGTTGTTGAAAACAAAAAATGGGCGACTTCGGACGAGCTTATGGATTATTTTGCAATCGGCCAATGTACTCCGGGAATTATTGCCGTTAATACCGCGACTTTTGTCGGCTACAAAATAAAGGGTGTTCCCGGCGGAATTATTGCAACGCTTGGGGTCGTTTCGCCGTCAGTTGTAATTATTACGATAATTGCCGCTTTTTTGCAAAATTTTCAAGATATAGTTTATGTACAATATGCTTTTGGCGGAATAAGGGCAGCTGTTGTTGCGCTTATTCTCAGCGCGGTGCTCAAGCTTGGCAAAAAGTCCGTAATTGATATTATAACCGGTGTGATTTTTGTCATTGTCACTCTTCTTTCAATCTTTACAGATTTATCGCCGGCGATATTCGTTGTAGCCGCAGGTTTGTGCGGAATTATCATCGGAGGCTGCCGCAAGGACAGCGAAAAGAAGGTAAAAAAAGAAAAAAACGGCGCTCCCTTCGATGAAAACAGCAAAGGGGGAGAAAAATAATGCAGTATATGCTATTGCTTCTTGAACTTTTTGCTCGCTTTTTTTCAGTCGGTCTTTTTTCAATCGGCGGCGGTCTTGCAACACTTCCGTTTTTGCAGTCAATGGGCGAGGCAACAGGCTGGTTTGGCTCTATGGAAATTTCAAATATGGTTGCGATTTCCGAATCCACACCCGGACCGCTCGGCATTAATATGTCAACTTATGTCGGTTTTCACGTCGCCGGTGTCCCCGGTTCTGTTATTGCTCCAATCGGTCTTATCACACCGTCTATTATTATAATTATTCTCATTTCAAAAATTCTTGCAAAATTCAGAGATTCAAAATATGTTGAAAATGCTTTTTACGGTCTGCGTGCCGCTTCGCTCGGCCTTGTAAGCGCGGCGTGCTATCAGGTTGCAAAAATCGCCTTTTTCAACAGTGAGGTTTTCTCTGAAACAGAAAGTTTTGTACAGGCATTTAATTATAAAAGCATTATCCTCGCTGTAGTGATCTTTGTGCTTATCAAGTGTTTTAAAAAAGTACACCCGATTGTTTGGATTATCCTTGCGGCGGTTGTCGGTATAGTGCTGAAAATGGGATAAAATTGCGATTTAAACAAGCGTCTTAAATTTAGGGAATCTCTGATTAAATTATGTTTAAGGCTTAATACTCATCTTGTATGCAAATTTTTCATAATACTTTGCTAAAATACTCGGGGCTGTTACAAATTAAATTTTTTATAAATCGCGTAGGGGCGACCCCATGTGGTCGCCCACGGGCATCGCCCGCAGGAATTACGCGGGTTGGATTGATGTAAATCTTTACGCACATACTCCACGGCACGGCTTTTGCTATAAACCATAATCGCGTAGGGGCTACCAATTTGGTCGCCCCATACTGGACAGCACCTTGAATTTCAAGTTACTTCCAAATTAGTGACAAAGAGTTTTTCACGTTGATTCCTTAATTTGTGCAAATTATTGGCTTTGACTGCCGTCGGCGAACTTTTCTTTTGAAAGAAAAGTTCCAAAAGAA
>CANQLQ010000118.1 GCA_947624755.1 uncultured Clostridia bacterium
GCGCTCAACCGTTTGAACGCAAAGCGTTCAAAGCGGGTCGCTTCGCCTATAGACCGGTTTGTGCTTTGCCTCCCTGTGGTGAGTTTGCTTCTTTTTATCTTAGTTAACTACATAAAAGGAAAAAGCGGTCTGTGCCTCAGGATAAGGCTTGTTTGTAAAGGTTGGTTCTTTTCTAAAATTAAAATTGTTTTGGGCGACCACATGGGGTCGCCCCTACGCGCGCAGTGGTGTTAGTATCAAGACTTATATAAATCTTCCCTGTGTAACCGCCGTGGACGATGCACACTCACTAAAACATTTACAGTTTAATCAATGTATTGTTTTATTTGCTCTTTTGTGCTAAAATTATTTAAAATTTTTGATTCGGGTGAAAAATGTGAAAATTGCAATAATCGGAGGCGGCGCATCGGGGCTTGCCTGTGCAATTGAATTGATGAAAACGCAAAACATACCTGCAAAGTACGAAGTTTGTATTTTTGAGAAAAACGAAAGAGTGGGCAAAAAACTTCTTTCTACCGGTAACGGACGGTGTAATATGACTAACCTCAATGCCACCGAAGCCGACTATTTTGACGCCGCTTCTTTTGTTAAACCGGCTTTTTCAAAATTTCCGCCCGAAAGCAACATTGCCTTTTTTGAAAGTCTTGGGCTTTTTAGCCGCAGCGATGAGGACGGCCGTGTTTATCCGCTTAGCAACCAGGCTTCGGGTGTGCTTGATGCGCTTCGCTTTGCCTGTGTTCGATCAGGTGTGGAGTTTCGTCTTTCGCAAAGGGTAGAGAGCATTTCAAAACATGGCGAAAAGTTTGTTATTAATAATCAATTAAACTTTGACAAGGTAGTTATATGTGCCGGAAGCAATGCATCTTTGAAAGATTTTAACGGCTACGGCCTTTTAAGACAGCTTTCCCATAATATTACAAAAACCGCACCTTCACTTGTTAAATTAACCACTTGCGCCAACGAGACAAAACAGCTCAAAGGAATCAGAGCAGCGGCGGAATTGACTCTTAAAATAGGCTCGAAAACAGTTACAAAAGAAAAAGGCGAAATTCTATTTGCTGACAATGTTCTTTCGGGAATAGCTTCAATGCAGTTGTCATCATATATTTCAAGGCATTTTATGAATAATAAGAGTTTTCCCGTAGTTTATGTCGATTTTGTGCCGGAATTTAATTTTGATGACCTTGTAAGGCTGATAGGCTCGGTTGTAAAAAATATAGGCAGTGAAAAATGCGAAAACCTTCTTTTGGGATTTATGCCGAAAAAAATCGGTGAAGTAATACTTAAAAAGCTTGGGCTTTCTCTTAACCTTCCAATAAACAGTCTCGACATAAAAACCATAAAACAAATTGCTTCTTTGTGCAAAGGTTATGCATTTGAAATTAACGGCACAGCGCCTTCCTCGCAAGCCCAGGTTATAACCGGCGGGGCGCGGCTTGACGAATTTGATTCAAAAACGCTTGAGTCAAAAAAAGTAAAAGGACTTTATTGCTGCGGCGAAATTTTAGATGTTGACGGTCCGTGCGGAGGTTATAATCTTCAGTGGGCATGGAGCAGTGCAAGACTTTGTGCAAACAGTATTATTAAGAAGTCTCTGATTGATTCAAGCCACCCTAAGAAAGGATAAAACACAAAATTTTGTGTTATTGCGAAAATGATAAGAATAAACGAAATCAGGCAGGAACTTGACGGTTCAAAAGATGATCTTTTGAAAAAGTGCGCAAAAATTCTTAAAATAAAAACAGAGCAGATATCAGAAGTTATCATTGCAAAAAAATCAATTGACTCAAGAAAAAAAGACGATATTTTCTTTTCTTATGCTGTTGATGTAAAAGTTACGACTGACGAAGAAAAGCTCGTTTCAAAAATTGCGTCCAATAAAGTATCACTTTCAAAAGAGTACGTCTACACTATGCCGGAAATCAGGCGAAAATCGAATCTCAGACCGATAGTTGTCGGCTTCGGTCCGGCAGGTATATTTGCTTCTCTCACTCTTGCGCGTGCCGGCTTCAAGCCTATAGTTTTGGAAAGAGGCGAGGACGTTGACACAAGGACGGCCGATATAAAAGGCTTTTTTAAAACTAAAAAGCTGAATACCGAATCCAATGTTCAGTTTGGCGAAGGGGGAGCCGGAACTTTTTCGGACGGAAAGCTTACGACCGGAATCAAAAATCCGCTTTGCCGCAAGGTTTTTATTGAATTTTTTGAGCATGGCGCTCCGGAAGATATTCTTTATTCCGGCACACCGCATATCGGAACGGACAAGCTTGTGGACGTAGTAAAAAATATGCGAAAAGAAATAATTTCGCTTGGCGGTGAAGTTATATTCGGCGCCAAGCTTTGTGACATTGTCGCCTATAACGGTTTTATTCAAGGCGTATCATATACGAAAAACGGCAAAAATTTTGACTTGGAAGCGGATACTTTGATTATCGCTGTCGGACATTCGGCAAGAGATACCGTAAAAATGCTTCACGAAAAGGGTATTGCAATGATGCAGAAGCCTTTTTCTGTCGGCGCAAGAATTGAACACCCGCGGGAATTTATCGACAAAGCTCAATACGGAAATTTTGCCGGACACAGCGCGCTTCCCGCGGCAGTTTATAAGCTTGCCTGTCACTTTGAGCATGAAAGGGGAGCATATACATTTTGTATGTGTCCGGGAGGTACGGTTATTTCGGCAACCTCGGAAGAAAACGCAGTAGTTACCAACGGAATGAGCGAATATGCCCGTGACAAGGAAAATTCCAATTCAGCGATTCTCGTCAATGTATATCCCGAAGATTTTCCGAGCGAAGATGTACTTTCGGGTTTTGAACTTCAAAGACAAATCGAGCATAAAGGCTATGAGCTTGGCAGCGGCGGTTACAGTGCGCCTTGCCAGCTTGTCGGAGACTTTCTAAATGATACTGTCTCAAAGAAACTTTCATTTGTAAAGCCGAGTTTTACAACGGGAGTTACGCCGTCAGATCTCAGAAAGCTTCTTCCGAAAAAGGTTACCGATACTATGGCATATGCAATTGTTCAGATGGATAAGAAGCTTAAAGGCTTTGCCCTTGCCGATGCGGTTCTTACGGGACCTGAAAGCCGTAGCTCATCGCCGGTGAGAATAATAAGAGATGATGTATATCAGACCTGTATCAGGGGAATTTATCCTTGCGGTGAAGGGGCAGGGTACGCAGGCGGAATTGTTTCGGCGGCGGTTGACGGAATTAAATGCGCCCATGCGGTGCTTAAAGATGAACATTAAGAGGTATCCGTTTGCTTTTGCGCTATTATTTAATATAAATTATTTTTATTTTATCGTCACATCGACATATTTCATAAAATAAAAGCGTTAATATATAAATGGTGATTGATGTGACACAGGTTGTGTACTTAGACATATTGATTGTTGTAAATACATACATAAATTATGCTTTGCTTCGTGTAACAGCTTTGATTTGTCACAAAAAATTCTCGGTTTTAAGATTAACTCTTTCGGCTTTTATTTCAAGCTTTTATTCGCTTATAATTCTTTTGGATTCGATACCCGGCTGGGTCATGGCTCTTTCAAAAATTATTTTTGCTTTTTCGGTAGTTTTATTTGCTTTTAAGCTAAACGGCAAAAAAGAATTTCTAAGACTGTTCGGCGCTTTTTTTCTTGTAAATTTTGCTTTTGCCGGAATAATGTTTGTCTTGTGGTTTACCATCGCTCCGAATAAAATGCTTTTTAACAACGGCATCGTTTACTTTGATTTAAACAGCCTGACGCTTATAATTTTAACTGTTGTCTGTTATTTTATTGTCAAAGCGATTACAAAATATATATCTTTTAAATCTTTGAAAAATACGGCATATGAAATTAAATTTGAATACTGCGGCTATAAATTTTGCGCTTCGGCCTTTCTTGATACGGGAAACAGCCTTAAAGAGCCTTTTTCATCTTTTCCGGTAATTATAGCTTACGATGAAATAAAAAGCGCAGACTCCTTCAAAAAGAAGCTTTCCGAGCTTGCAAATGAGCAAATCGAAAAGCTTCGATACATACCGTGCAGCAGCGTTGCCGCTAATACCGTTATGAAAGCATTCAGACCGGATATTGTTCATATAAAAGGAATTGAGCTGAATTTTGCGACAAATGACGTTTATATTGCTCTGACTGACAAAAGAATGTTCGGCTCAGACTATTCTGTGCTTTTAAATCCCGCTGTTTTTGAAAACTATACGAAAGAAACGGAGAAAGACTATGGTTGATTTTTTGAGAAATTTTATTGGCAGATTTAAGTTGAAGCTTTTACGCTTTAAAAAAACGCAAGATGAAAATGAGCTTTTTTATGTCGGCGGCTCAGACAATCTGCCGGCTCCTCTTTCAAAAGAAGAAGAGGCGGCTATACTCAGTGAAATTGAAGCCGGAAACAACGAAAAAAGAGAGCTTCTCATTGTACATAATTTGAGATTGGTAGTTTATATTGCAAGAAAATTTGAAAACACCGGGATAGGTATTGAAGATCTTGTCTCGATAGGTACAGTCGGGCTTATAAAGGCGGTAAATACATTTTGTCCCGAAAAAAAAATAAAACTTGCAACCTATGCATCAAGATGTATTGAAAACGAAATTTTGATGTATCTTCGCAAGTCATCTAACCGAAAGAATGAAATTTCCATTGATGAACCGCTAAATGTTGACTGGGACGGAAATGAACTGCTTTTGTCGGATATACTCGGAAGTCAGGCCGATGAAGTAAGCCAAAACATTGAAAGAGAAGCCGAAAAAACTATTCTTATGCAAATAATAGAAAAACTTCCCAAACGCGAAAAGGATATAATGGTAATGCGTTTCGGACTTTATAATACAAACGAATATACTCAAAAACAAGTCGCCGATATACTCGGAATTTCACAAAGTTATATTTCAAGACTTGAAAAGAGGATAATTCTTGCAATAAAGCAGGAGCTTGAAAAAGTTTCATAAAAAAGGGGACTGTCTCGATTTTTACCGTTGACAGTCCTTTTGCTTTCATTGAACTATAGTTGTTGATTCTTCGGCGGTGTATGTGCCGGTTTCAAGTATGGTTCTTATTATTTCAGTAAGATTTTCTGCGCCAGATTGGTTTGCGAGTGCGCTTGGGTGGCCGTCAATTACGGTTCCGTTTTCGGCCATATTAAAATATAAAATTGAAGATGTGATCCTTTCGTCGCCCGTATTTTCCTTAAAGTTTTCGACGGCCGTTTCAATTGACGTAAAGAGGGAATTGTTTACATCGGTAAGCACGCAGACTATGTATGCGTTAGGATTTTTTTCTCTGACGATGTCTAAAAGCTTTTCGTATTCAGATACAAAAGCGTTTCTTCTTTCATTAGTTCTGCAATACGTGGCATCGTTTGTTCCGAGGTTTATCACAACAAAATCCGGACTGAATTTTGTGTTGTCCCAGACAGTAAGTTCTTCATTTTCAAAGCTTTTGTTTGTGATAGCTTTGTCATAATGCTTGAAAATAGTCGCTTCGGAATTGATTTGCCCGCCGGAAACAGCGCCGGAAAGAACTCCGTAACCGGAAAAAGCTACCGCACTGTATTGAGCGTTAAGCTCTTTTGCGGTAAGATAGGCATATGTTTTTGAAAAATTTTCCGTTGCGGTCGTAAAATAGCCGTATCTGTTTTCTTCGTCAATTCCGTAACCGGCTGTGATAGAGTCACCGATAAATTCAATTTTAACAGGCTTGTCCGAGGTAGGTCTGATTTTTCTTTTTTCATTGATGCGAATCGTACCTATTCCGAAAGAAGAAAACATTGATTCGGATTGTTTTATTATTCTGACGTTGACCGAGCCGCTGTAATCGACAAGACTAATATGAATATTTTGCTCGTCCTCAGTCAGAACTTCGTCAAAAAGCACATCATCGTTTACGATAACGGCAATTCTCGGCTTGTGTGAGCTCGTCTGCAAAGAGGTATCGCTGTGGATTAAAACGTCAAAATGCGTTGCCATACAATTAAATTCAATACCGCTTCCCGAAAAAGAAGCCCATCTGATTCCGTCTTTAAAAACGGTACGGCCGATAGGTCTTACATATTGCTCGTCAGGTTCATATGAAACAAGGTGAGGGGTTCTGTTTTGATAAAAATTATCTAAAGTATCTTCGGAAAATAAATTTCCCGAACTAAAAATACAATATCCGACAAAAGCAATAAGCAAAACTACAAAAACGGATATTAAAGCTTTTGATATCGTTTTCATTTTTCTACTCCTTAGGAATCAGTGATTAATACAAGCTGCCATACTTGACGGTAAATTATTCCGTCATTTTGCCCAAAAATTCTCGTTAATACACATAGTATTGACTTAAATTTTTGGAATATAAAAAGATGTTTTCAAATTAGGGACAAAGTATTTTCGCGGTGTAAAATTATAATTTTATATAATTTCTATCCCGCGTAATTCCTGCGGGCGATGCCCGCCGCGTAATT
>CANQLQ010000119.1 GCA_947624755.1 uncultured Clostridia bacterium
CTTCTGTGCAGGCGGTCTTTGCGCTATGCACAAAGGCGCTAAGGTTATCTTCATTCCGAAATTTGACGCAGACAAGTTTATTGAAATTATGAAAACAAACAAGGTCACCGAATTTAACGGCGTTCCCCATATGTTCAAAAAGCTCCTCGCCCACCCCGAATTTGACGGCCCTCATCTTAAGAGCCTCAAGGTTATGTATGCCGGCGGCGACGATGTTCGGCCTGCTTTCGTTGAAGAATTTAACCGTGTACTTCGCAAAAACGGTTCAAACGCTTCAATCTGTGCCGGCTGGGGTCTTACCGAATGCTGTGCGGCCTGCACTGTAAACAGACCTTGGGCAAACAAGCTCGGCACAATCGGTGAACCTCTCCCCGGTCTTGATATTGAAATTTGGGACGAGGACAACAATCCGCTTCCGCAGGGCGAAATCGGACAAATTGTAGTTTCAGGTCCGACAATGATGTCAGGTTACCTTTCAGAAGACGGTCCTGAGGACCTTGGCCTTTACGAAGACGAAAACGGCAAAAAGTGGGTTCTTACAGGCGACCTTGCATATATTGACGAGGACGGATTCCTTGTATTTATGGGAAGGAGCAAACGTCTTATCATAATTTCAGGCTATAATGTTTATCCCGGCGACATTGAAAAGCTTCTTACCGAGCTTTCATTCATAAAAGAATGCTGCGCTGTTCAGGGCATTGACAAAGAAGGCAAGAATATAGTTCGGCTTTATGTTGTTGCAGATAATGCAGACAAAAATGCCGAAGAATACAATAAGCAGATTTGTGACCTTATCGGCAGCCGAATCAACAAATTTTCAGTTCCGAGAGACATTATATATATTGATGCTCTTCCGAGAACAAGACTTGAAAAGGTTGACTTTATGAGTCTTACAGAATTTGTGAAAGAAAAGGCAGTTTGAGGTATCAGACTATTATTTCATTGAAAAAGAAAATAAAAAGCTATTAAATTGTGTATATACAAAAAAGGGGCTGTCACAAATCGGTAAAACGAAGAGCGACAGCTTCTTTTTTAAGGGTTTGGTTCGCAAAAAGAAAAACCGCAGTCGGAATTTGACAGCGGAAAGTACAGAAATGCAGAGGTCGGTGAAAATCGACCTCTTTCGTTGTATATTCTGTTCGGTTTTGGTGTTTACGCAATCATTTTTTCAAATAAAGAGCGTCCGAAACAATTGGAATTTATCATGTTGCAGAGTTTTTCCACATTGTATGCAAAACTCATGAGAAAAATTGCGTTTCCGTTTTCGACTTTCCTCTTGTAAGAATTCTTTTGAAGCGAAAATCCTGTTTGATTACGCCGAATGCTCCCTCTACCTGAATGGAACGGTTCATTCTGAGTAAAATTCCCTGTTCTGTTGTTATCAATTCATGGGCTTTTATGTTTTGCTCGTTCAGCTTGTGAGAAACACGGGTTCTTCTGTCATATTTTGATGTATGACATTCATTTCTGTATGTCAATCCATACGGGTGGATGAAGAAGATATTTATGCCGCATTGCTTCGCATAATCAATATTCTGCAAAGTCACTACGATGATATCCTAAAGCCGACGGTTGCCGCATTAGAGCAGGCGCAGAGCCGTGCCAACGGCACACAGCATAAGGTGTATGAAATCGACAAGGAAATCGCTGCGCTGAAAAGCAAAAAAATATTTTTGAAAATCGTTATTTTTTTATTGACAAACAATAAACCGTGTGCTATACTGCAATCATAAACATTAAGGAGGTCTTCTTCTTGAATTACAATTCTCAAAAATCAACTAAACTTACCCTTGCCCTTACCTTTATATTCTGTGCCCTTCTCGGCGTCCTCATGTTTGCCGCATATCCGTTTCTTATTTGGTTCTTGGGCAGACAAAGAATGGCCGACATTAAAGTTTTGCTTTGTGCCTTTTATTCCTGCTGTCCTGCGGCATGGATAGCGCTGCTTAGTATTATTAAACTTCTTAAAAATATAATGAAAGAAGAAATTTTCACTTACGCTAATGTCCGCTCGATGAGGATACTTTCTTGGTGCTGCGCTTTCGTTGCGACCGTCGGTCTTGTGTTCGGTCTTTTGTCCCTTCCCGTTTTCAGATTTGTTTCAGGGCTTTTGTACCTTACGTTTTTCATTATTTCACTATGTGCGGCATTTATTATGCTTCTTCTTCGTGTGCTTATAAATGTTATGGCAAGGGCAACCGAAATCAAAAACGAAAATGAACTTACTATTTAAAGGTGGAAATTATGAGCATTATTGTCAATCTTGACGTTATGATGGCAAAACGAAAAATGTCATCGGGTGAGCTTGCCAAAAAAATCGGCATTACCCAAGCCAACCTTTCTATTCTCAAAACCGGCAAGGCAAAGGCTGTAAGATTCTCTACTCTTGAGGCAATCTGCAAAGCCCTTGACTGTCAGCCGGGTGATATTCTTGAGTTTTCAAATAAGGAGGAATAAATATGGACGAAAAAAATAACTTCAAAAACACCGGCGACAATAAAAAAGAGAAAATAGATAATATCTCGAATACTGCCGAAAATAACATCTTTAAGGAAAATCTCCCTTACTCAAAACCTATTGCAAACAACTCTGCAAAAACAAAGGTTCAGCTTTCGCCTTTTGATATTATCACTTTTGCCGCTAATTTTATTTTGACTTATCTGCTTATTTCCGCCGTTATTGACTTTGGCTTTTCGTATAAAACCACGCTCGTTTATCTCGGAATTTTTGCTCTTGCAACGGTTTATATTATCTTAAAACAAAAGCTTTTCAGAAAAGAAGCCGTTCTGCCGGGTGTGTCTGCGGTTCTGACTTCCCTTACCTTTGCCCTTCATTCAAATTATGAAATCAATGTTGTTTCGTTTTTTCTTTTAATGTACCTTTCGGGTTCATACTGCATAAAGCTTACCGGAAGCAACAGACACTCGGCAGGCAGTTATTTCTATATTATTGACGTTATAAAAAGCGAAGTGCTTCTTCCGATAAAGAATATTTTTCTTCCGCTTTTGTCCCTTGGCACGCTTAGAAAAAGCAAAGTCTCAAAAGGGCAGAAAAATAATAAGAAAATTTTCAGCATAATTCTCGGTATGCTTCTTGGTATACCCGTTCTCGTTGTTGTAATTCCGCTTTTACTTCGCGGGGACGCCGCTTTTGAAAACCTTATCGGTACTACGGCGGAAAATATTTCAAAATGGTTTTCCGATATTTTTTCCAAGCTTTTTGATAATTTTGATCTATTTGATTATATTTTATTTTTAATTCCGACCTTAATTTTTGCGCCGTATATTTATTCGGTTATGTTCTCTTTCCGTCATGGTATTACAAACGGCCAAAACAAAGATACAAGCAGTAAATATAAAAAGCTTCGTTTTGCTTCGCCCAACCTTATCGGCGGTTTTTTGGGAATAATCAGCCTTGTTTATGTTATTTTCCTTTTTTCTCAGCTTTCCTATTTCTTCTCGGCTTTCAGCGGTCACCTTCCCGGGGGCATGGAATTTACCGTTGCAGAATATGCAAGGCACGGCTTCTTTGAAATGACACAAATTGCCGGAATAAACTTTGTGATTATTGCAGTAAGCGTTCTTTTCGCAAAAAGAAAAGATAATAATAAGCTTTCTGAAGTTGTGAAATGGCTTGACCTTTTCCTTTGCATATTTACAATAATTCTTATTTCAACCTCAATTTCAAAAATTGTCCTTTATATAAGCTCATTCGGACTTACCCACAAGAGAATTTATGTGTTCATTTTTGATATAGTTCTGATTTTCGTTTTCCTTTCGGTAATTATTCGCCTTTTTAAAGAAAAATTCCCGTATATGAAGGTTATTATTTCGGCTTCGTGCCTTGCAGTTATTGCTTTGGGCTTTTTAAATGTTGACGGTATAGTTGCAAAGAACAATGTTCGGCTTTACCTTTCGGGCAAAACAGACCGAATTGGCATTTATCAAATTTATGAGCTTTACCCGGCAGGACTTGAAAGTCTTGACAACCTTACGCTAAGCGACGATCAAGATATCTCGAATCAGGCTAAAATGTTTATTGCAGATATTATTGGGAACAAACATTTCTTCTTCTATGCAAATCTTACAGGCATACCAACTAAATTGCCGTTAACTCTTGACTCATATAAGGCGGAGAAATATATTGAAAAGAACAAGGAAAGATTTACCGAATATAAAAATCAATATTACTCTAACCCGGACGATATATTTCTTTTTCTTAACACAAAAACCAAAATTAAAAGCGTTAGCATAACCGATGGATATTCTTGGTACGAAAGCGAAAAGCACAGTGAATGTTTAAACTTTGATCTGATGCAATTTAGTATAGACCGGAATAACTTTATAAAAGGCGAAATTAAAGATGCTTTTTACAAAGAGGACAATGAAAAGTTTGTTGACAAAATGATTATCATTGAAGACGAAAACGGCAAAAAACACAATGTTTTTATTTATTATGAAAACTATAATGCAAGCATTGTAGAAATTGCCGAAAATAAAAACGGATTTTTTGCGAAAAAGGTATACGACCAAGCTGTAACATATAATTCTGCTGTTAAGGAAATGAACAGGATAAGGAACAGTTAGTGAACCTCTGATTAATACAAGCCCCCTTCCTTGCCGGTAAATTATTCCGTCACTTCGCTCAAAAATCTTCGTTAATACAAAAGTATTGCCTTAAATCGGAGGTTCCTTAAAATCATTTTACTGCGCGTAACTGCCGCAGGCCATATGTGCCAAAACCTGCCTCTTGCCATGGGGCAGGTTTTGAGTTATAATTAAGGAAGCTCTAATTAAATCACGCTTAGGGCATAACACTCATCTTTTTTTGCAACGGCAATACACAAAGTAATGCTTAGATTTTCGCAGCATAATAAAGAAACTTCCAAATTAGAGACAAAGTGTTTTCGCGGAGTAAAATTATGTTTTTATATAATTTCTATCCCGCGTAAGTGTTGCACGCCATGCGTGCCCGCGTAATTCCTACGGGCGATGCCTGACCCCTCCGTCACACTGCGTGTGCCACCTTCCCTTTCAGGGGAGGCAAAATTGCTTAACCAAAAAATTATGAAGATAGGTTCAGCACCAAGCTGTGCCGTGGTATATGTGTAAAGATTTATATCAATCCAATACGCGTAATTCCTGCGGGCGATGCCCGCCGCGCCATGCGTGCTATATTTAATCAGAGCTTCCTTAAAAAAATATATTGAGGTCATAGCGTGAAAACCAAAACTAAAAATAAAAACGAAAAAAAGCAAAAAAATAGAAAGCGCAAAAGAATATTTCATAAAATTATTCTTTGTCTTCTTGCCGTTGTTATTGTAATTTACAGCGTGGGCGGATACCTTCTTTTCAGCTATGCGCTGGAAAGAGAAAACTTCATAAATCGCATTTCTGTGGCATTAACAAATCATGCCGCTTACAACGATAAAAGAGGCGAAGAAACAACCAATTGGCTGACAAAAAACAGCGACGATATGTATATCTATTCATTTGACGACTTAAAGCTTCATGCGCTCTTTGCCGAAAGTGAAAAATACTCAAGCCGATACGTTATAGTTTGCCACGGCTACGCTTCAAGAGCAAGTCATATGTCTAAATATGCAAATAAGTTTTACAATCTCGGTTACAATGTTCTTGTACCCGATGCCCGCGCCCACGGCGATAGCGAGGGCAAATTCCGAGGTATGGGCTACCTTGAAAGAAAGGATATTTTGCTTTGGATAAATGAAATACTAAAAATGGACGGCAATGCACAAATTGTGCTGTACGGTGTTTCAATGGGTGCGGCAACGGTTATGTTTACCGCCGCAGAAGCAGCTTTGCCTAAGAATGTCGTCTGTGTAATTGAGGACTGCGGCTACACAAGTGTGTTTGACGAAATAAGTCATATGGTAACAAAATACACAAAGCTCCCCTATTCTATTCTTGTTAGGAGTGCTTCCGTTGTTTCCCGTTTTTGCGCCGGCTATTCATTCAGACAGGCAAGCTGTGTAAAGGCTTTGAAAAACTGCAAAATACCAATCCTTTTCATTCATGGAGGTAAGGATAAAACCGTTCCGTTTGAAATGCTTGACAAGCTTTATGATGCCGCCGACTGCAAAAAAGAAAAACTTGTTATCGAAAGTGCAGGTCATGGAAAATCATCTTCGGTCGAACCCGATATGTACTGGAAATCGGTCAATACTTTCATAAATGTATATAGCCCTCATGGGCGGACATCGCCCACATGAATTACGGCAGGCATCGCCTGCACGAGTTACGCGTATTGGATTGATATAAATCTTTACACATATACCACGGCACGGCTTGGTGCTGAACCTATCTTCATAATTTTTCGGATAAGCAACTTTG
>CANQLQ010000120.1 GCA_947624755.1 uncultured Clostridia bacterium
CCATGCGTGCCCGCGTAATTCCTGCGGGCGATGCCCGTGGGCGACCACATGGGGTCGCCCCTACGCGATTATGGTTTATAGCAAAAGCCGTGCCGTGGGGCAAGCGGTAAAGGCTTAACATTAATCCAACACGCGTAATTCCTGCGGGCGATGCCCGTGGGCGACCACATGGGGTCGCCCCTACGCGATTTATGAAAAATTTACAGAGATTCCTTAACTTAGACAATACCTTTTTATTGCGTAAAAACCGCAAAAAATCTCCTTCTTGCCCTATATATTGAAGGGAGTTTTAATACTTACTGAAAAAAGCCTATAAACTATCGTAGGCATTTTAGCAGGTATTATTATAAACCCTCAATAAATTTAAGAAGGAGATTTTTTTATGCAGTCATGGTTTAAACTTGACAGATCAGTATTTTCAAACGAAATAATTACGCGCGACGCGGAGCATCTTTCAATCTGGTGTTATCTTCTAAGCTGTTCGGTATATAACCCTCATCAGGTTATGTTTGACGGCAAGCCTATAATTCTAAAAAAAGACCAGCTCATTACAAGCCGCAGACGCATATCTATTTCAACAAAAGTAAACGAGAGCAAGGTGCAGAGAGTTCTTTCAACCTTTGAAAAAGCACACCTTATTAAACAACAAACCTGTAGTCAGAACCGCCTTATTACTTTGCTTCAGACCTCTTTTAATTATAACGGGGACGAGCTAAACGAACAGCAAAATGAACAACTAAATGAACAACTAAGTGAACAACAAAACGAACAGCAGTCGAACAACCGGCAAACCGCCGGCGGACAACAGGCGAACACATACAAGAATAATAAGAAATATAAGAAAGAAATACGAGAGAATTATTATACGCGCGCACGAGAAAAAGAAAAAGAGGCTTCGCAGCCCTCTTATGATCTTGATGAATTTTTGAAAAAATCGGTACACTTAAAATATATTCCGAAAAGCCAAAGAAATACCGAATAATTGCATTAATTATTTTAGTTGCTTTCCCATATTATCAGAAGTTCACCGTCTTCTACGCTTATAAAAGCGTCTTTTCCGATAAATTCATTGCTTACTCCCCTTGGATATGAGGAATACATCGTGAAATTGTCGACTTCATATTTTAAGCCCTTTATGGTAATTTTTTTGCTTTCGGGTGTAAAAGAAAAAACAGATATCATTCCCCTTTCGTTTTTTGAAAAAGAAAGCGAGGAATTTTTTATAAGCGTTACTTTTTCTCTTTCCCCTACTAATGTTCCGTTTGCCCCGTTTTTGCAAAGATAAGATAAAAGTTGCAGATTTGCATAAGTATGGTCAAGCCTGCCGCCAAGCATGGCAAACATCACAAACCGCCTGTAACCTTTTTCAAGTCCGATATTTACCGCAAGATGCGAATCCGTTTCATTCTTCACAGCCGGGTACACTATAATATTTTCAATTTCGGGTACAGTTGCGTATGAGTCAAAATCACCAACCGTAATATCGGGAACGACTGAAAACATTTCGGCATATTTCAGCCCGCCGTCAGCGCAGATTATATAATCGCTTTCGTCACGCTCAATTGTTATTTTGTCCGCTTCCCCTGCCCCGATAATATAGCATGTATTCATCATATCGCCGCCTATAAAAATATTTTAATGTGCCGTCAGCAACCGCCTGCTTGCCGCAAATAGCGTTCACACTGCAAGCAGAAATTATTTTAGCAGAAAAACATCATATTTTCAAGTTCAAAACCTTTTCAAAAAAAATTTTTTATGTTATAGTAGTAACAAATAATTAAATATAAATATACTGAATAAATACAGTGACCTGTATTCAGGAGGTTATTTTATTGGAAAAGGCTATGCTGTTTATCCGTCAATTAAACGAAATAATATGGGGATATCCTGCGGTCACACTTCTTTTGGGCTGCGGAATTTATTTCAGCGTCAGATTAAAATTTTTTCAGTTTACAAAAATAAAATTATGGCTTGACAATACTTTGCTTGCTATTTTTAAATCAGATGAAGTACGAAAAAGCAAAAAAAGAGGAAATCTTACCCAGTTTCAAGCTGTTTCAACCGCTCTTGCGGCAACTATAGGTACAGGAAACATTGCCGGAGTTGCAACCGCCATTTCCGCCGGAGGTCCGGGCGCTGTCTTTTGGATGTGGGTCTCGGCTTTTTTCGGAATGATGACAAGCTATGCCGAAAATGTTCTCGGCATATATTACCGCAAAAAAAATGAAAATGCACAGTGGAGCGGAGGTCCGATGATATACATAAAAAACGGACTCTCACGCTTTAAAATTACCAAGCGTATCGCCTTTCCTCTTGCAACCGTTTATGCCGTTCTTCTTATCGGCGCATCATTCGGAATCGGTAATATGTCTCAGTCAAATTCAATTTCCGATGCGCTTTCAAGCACCTTCAACATACCTGTTTATCTTACGGCGGTCATAATTGCCTCTTTGACTTTTCTTGTAATTTCCGGCGGCGTTAAAAGAATCGGAAGCGTTACGGAAAAAATTGTACCATTTATGGCGCTGTTCTATATTACAGCCGCTTTATATATTTTCGTTTCAAATTACAAACAGATACCTTTCGTTTTCTCTTCAATTTTCAAAAGCGCTTTTAGCTTAAGGTCACTTATGGGAGCAGGAAGCGGTCTAATAATCAAAAAGGCTGTTTCGGTAGGCTTTAGAAGAGGTATTTTTTCAAACGAAGCCGGACTCGGCGCTTCGGTTACGGTAAATTCGGTTTCAGATATCAAAGAACCCGTAAAGCAAGGTATGTGGGGTATTTTTCAGGTTTTTGTTGATACTGTAATTGTCTGCACAATGACTTCATTTGTTTTGATTTCCACATCGGTCGGAGCTGTTCCGGTATCGGAAGGTATAAAAAACATTTCAAGCGAAACACAGTATGTTTATGTCGGTGAAAAAGTCCAAGACGATGACGGCAAAGTCATGATAACAGATACCAACCCGAGTTATTACAAAACATCGGAAAATTCCTCTCAAAACGGTATTGTGCTTTCCGACGGAAAAGATTACTCTTTTACAGGCATAATGGCTTTAAAAGGCATTTATGACGATAACCAAAACCTTGTAGATGTATCTCTTAACCCCGTTGACGGAGTTTCTCTCGTTACGCTTGCTTTCAGGTCGCGATTCGGTAATTTTGCCGCTGTTCTACTTGCGGTATCTGTTGTCCTTTTCGCCTTTTCGACTGTAATCGGCTGGTCGTTTTACGGGTGCAAAGCGGTCGAGTTTATCTCGGGCAAAAAGGGCGTTAAAATCTACAAATTGATTTTTGTGCTTGTCTCTTTCATCGGGGCTGTAATTAAGCTTTCCGTTGTATGGGAAATTTCAGACATTTTCAACGGACTTATGGTTTTGCCGAATCTTATCGCTCTTTTTGCCCTTTCGTCAACTGTTATAAAAATTACCGATAATTATCTAAAACGGCAAAGCGGAAAAAATATTACGCCTATGTATTCGGCTTATGAAAATATTCAGTTGGAAATGGAATTAGAGCAGGAGCAATAACAACAACTTCAACAACAAAAAAATAAAAGGCAACGCATAATTATTGTCGTGCAGATGTCAAGTCAAATTGCAAAACACAGCAAAGTAATACAGATGTATTTTAAGGTGTTTTAGGGCAGTTTTTTAATCAATAATTATGCGGCGCTATCTTAAGATTAAGAAAGGAATCATGCACGGATAAGTTTAAAAAATAAAATTTAAACCACATTTGTGCCAATTTTTCGCAATGAATATTCAGATTTACGGAACGCTTAAATGCAACGATACAAAAAAGGCTCAGCGTTATTTTAAGGAGCGTTCAATCAAATTTCAGTTTATTGACCTTGCTAAATTCGGTATGAGCAAGGGCGAGTTCAACAGTATCAAGTCTGCTCTTAAAATGAAGGTTGACGACCTTGTAAATGAAAAATCGAAAAAATATGAAAGCTCATTTATTAAATATCTTGCCTCGGAAGAATCAAAGGAAGAAAAGCTTCTTGAAAACCAGGAGCTTTTTAAAACGCCTATAGTCAGAAACGGCAAAAAAGCCACTCTCGGTTTTTGCCCGGAAATTTGGAAAGAATGGGAAAAGGATGATTTAAAATGATTACCAAAGAGCAAATTGACCGCATAAATTTTCTTGCAAGAAAATCAAAAACAGAGCAAGGGCTTACAAGTGAAGAAAAAGCGGAGCAAAAACAGCTTCGTGACGCTTATATTTCCGCATTTAAGGCAAGTCTTGTCGCAAATCTTGAAAACACATATATTGTCGACGAAAAAGGCAACAAAAGAAAAGTTGAAAAAAAGCGCAAGTAAGCGGCTGTCGTTGTAAGGAAAAGCAAATTTAATTTTACAGGGCGACCCCATATGGCCGCCCCTACGCGAAATTCGTATAATACATTAAAGGAATCACTGATTAATACAAGCTGCCTTGCTTGACGGTAAATTATTCCGTCATTTTGCCCAAAAATTTAAGGGAATCTCTAATTAAATCACGCATAAGGCTTAATACTCATCTTGCTTGCAAATATTCCGTAATACTTTGCTAAAATACTCGGCAATACACAAAGTATTGACTTAGATTTTTGGAATATAAAAAATACTTCCAAATTAGTTACAAAGTGTTTTCGCGGTGTAAAATAATAATTTTATATAATTCTATCCCGTGTAATTGGCGCACGCCATGCGTGCCCGCGTAACTCCTGCGGGCGATGCCCGTGGGCGACCCTACGCGAAATTTGTATAATACATTTAAGGAATCACCCTATAGCTCTTGATTATTATTGCAGCGGTACGGTTTCGGTTCTTATGCTTGTGTTGTTCGCAAAGTCGTTTTTGTTTTCCGGCTTTTTGGTTGTTTCTGTTTCGTTTATCCATTTGTTTTTGATAATCAATTCGCAGCACAGGTCATTTGACAATAAGGCAAAATTAAAGTTTTCGTTTTGGTATGTTTTTTCAAAGTTTTTCTTTTCAAAATTATTCATTATATCAAGATTTTTAATTATTTTATCGCCTTCCTCTTTGCTAAGGTAGGTATAAGCTAAAATCGTGCCGGAACAAACGTCTTGAAATGATTTTTTAATTTTTTCAAAGCTTTTAATTTTCTTGCCCTTTTCATCATATTTAGAAGCCGTTACCCGACATTCTTTGATTTTTAAATCGCTTTCACAAAGAAGCTTGAGAAGAACCGTGTTTTCGTCACAGTTTATGTATGTCAAATAAACCGTCTCTTTGCTTTCGTCATCATATTTTATAAAATCGGTCAAAGCAAGCGGTCTTAAAACCGAAAAGTTTTCGACAAAAGTTGCAAGATTCAAAAATTCACTGTGTGAACAGGAACTTAAAAAAACAAAAACTAATAAAAGCGATAGTATTAAACACGATTTTTTCAAAATTTTGTCCTCCCCCATGAACAAACGGTATTAAATAATATATTTTAACCCGACACAAAATATAACAGGTGAGGATTTATATATTAAGGAAGCAAGGAGACTTTGTAATGAAAAATACACCGCATATTAATCTTTTAAACGATGAAGGATTCTCCAAAACCGTTCTTATGCCCGGCGACCCTTTGAGAACGAAAATGATAGCGGAAAACTTTCTTGAAAATTTCGTTTTGATCAATGATGTCCGCGGAGCTCTCGGCTATACCGGCTTTTATAAAGGCAAAAAAATTTCTGTTATGACAAGCGGTATGGGTATACCGTCAATGTGCATTTATGCCCATGAGCTTTATTCTTTTTTTGGCGTTGAAAATATTATTCGTATCGGTTCAGCGGGGGCTCTTTCAAACGATTTAAAAATTCATGACATAGTTGCCGCTATTGCGGTCAACACCGATTCAAATATTGTTTTACAATTTTCGCCCGGCGGAACAATTGCGCCGACTTGTAGTTATGAGCTTCTTTGCAAGGCATCCGAAAGCGCGGAAGAAATGGGCTGTAAGCTTAAAATAGGTAACTTTTTCTGTACCGATTCATTTTACTCATCGGACGAAAACTATAACAGAAAGTGGTCGCAAGCCGGTTCAATTGCCGTTGAAATGGAATCGGCAGGACTTTATCTTACCGCTATGAAAAATCGAAAAAAGGCTC
Source organism: uncultured Clostridia bacterium (assembly GCA_947624755.1). Taxonomy (GTDB): domain Bacteria; phylum Bacillota; class Clostridia; order Oscillospirales; family Acutalibacteraceae; genus UBA6857. The sequence goes on from CANQLQ010000120.1 coordinate 6,107, forward strand.
TTGCTATCTGCACTGTTTCAGATTTGCCGCTTGAGGAAAACTCAGAGGGGCTTTCTGCTTCGCAAAGGCAGGATTCATTCTCGGATATGATCAAGATTGCACTTGAAACAGCGATAAAATGCTAAGGAAGCACTGATTAATTCAGGGTGTCCTAATTGCACGCATGGCGTGCGGCAATTACGCGGGATAGAAATTATA
>CANQLQ010000121.1 GCA_947624755.1 uncultured Clostridia bacterium
AACTGCCTTTGCATTCTTCAGGAAGCTGATAGGGCATACCGTACTCGTTCTTTGCAAGATAACCGTTTTTTACCGCCTCCTGATAATGCGTATTTTCTGCATTAGGCGGAATGAAATTATACTGCCAAAGCGATGTGTGAAAGCCTTGTTTTTTTAAGTCCGCCATATGTTCGGCAGGCTTTGGAAAACGCTCTTTTGAAAACTTCAAATCACAGTCCCAGTCCGTTTTAAACCATGCCGTGTCTAAATGCAAAACATCACAGGGTATATCATTTTCACGGATTTTACCGGCAATATCATCCACGACATCCCAGGATATGTAGCTGTTTCTGCTCATCCAAAGTCCGAAAGACCAAAGCGGAGGAAGGGGAGCAAACCCTGTAAGTGAACAGTAAGATTTTATGATTTCTTTAGGGCTGCCCTGCATAACAAAGTATTCCATTTGATTATCCGAAACGCAAAACTGAAGACTTGAGCAATCATCGGCTGCAATATCCCATGTTGTTTCAGCACCGCTGTTGAGAAATAAACCATATCCTTTGGTGGAAATGTAAAACGGAATGTTTATATAAGTTCTTCTGCTTGTTGTTCCGACAGCATCTTTGTTATGAAAGTCAACTATTCTGCCGTTTCTGACAATGCTGTCCCAGCGTTCGCCGAGTCCGTAGATTATCTCGTCGCTGTCAAGCTCCAAAGCCTCATAAGTTTGATATTTATTATTAAAAGTACCTACTGCCATATCACAGGTATCGGGCGTTCTGAAATCATTTTTACGCTGTGAATAAAACATTCTGCCGCTTTTATCATAGGCAGATATTTTGATTTGTGTTTTATCAATATGTATTTCTGTTTTTGAAGTTTTAATTACAATTTCATCATTATTTTCTGAAATATTAAAGCGAACCTTCTCAGGCTCTGCAATTAACATTCTCATTTCCTTAGGAATATTTATAAACGGACTTTGCGGATTCTTCTCGTTAGAAACCATAACCTTGAAAACCGTTTCACTCCAAAGCTCAATATGAAGATAAAGTGTATCAATTGTAGTATCGCAGCTTTTTAATAAATATAATGAAGTTTCGTGAGTATACGACAAATTGGCTTTTTTTGCAGATGTTAAAAGAGTCAGGACAATTCCCAAATCCGTTTTTTCGGTATTCAAAATCTTTGTCGGTCTGTTGTGAATAACAGTATATTTATCAATAACGTTTTTTTTGGTTTCAATGCCTTGTGCAGTTTTGAATTGCGGAAATTCCTTTTCATTCGGAATATTCATAGTATCACCTCTTAGCATAATTTTACTATATTGACTTGCTAAAACAAGCAATTTATTCTAAAATATAAGCAGAAAGTTAAGGTGATACTATGCTTTTTGAAATCAAACACAGCAATCATAATTATTATGCAACGGTTGTTATTGACGATGTTGTATGTGTTCCTCATTTCCATACAAGCTATGAACTTTTATTTGTTACAAACGGAAAAATCGCGGCAAATGTTAATGGTAAGGAATATATTTTATCCGCAGGAGAATGTATGATAATTTTACCCATGCAAATACATTCATACAATACCGTTGATAGCAGCACAGTTAAAATATCAATATTTTCCAACGATTATATTGCAGATTTTTATAATGAAACAAAGGACAAGGAGCTTGAAAATCCTATTGCCGATTACGATTTAACCGATATTGAGATACTTACAAAATCAAATGACAGATTTAAAATAAAGTCGGTTCTATATAAATATTGTTCCGAATACATAAAAAACGGCATAAAAAAAGCCGATAAAACAAATAATGATTTATCCACAAAAACAGTTATCTATATTCAAAATAATTTTAAAAATAATATTTCGCTAAAACAAATGGCTAAGCAATTCGGTTATAGCTACAATTATTTATCGGCATATTTTAAAACACAGTTTGGATGCAGTTATACAGAGTATGTAAATAGTTTCAGGCTTGAAGAAGCAGTCAAAATGCTAAAGAGTACGGATAAATCAATAACGCAAATTGCTTTTGATTCAGGCTTCACAAGTATAAGGAACTTTAATGATGTGTTCAAAAAAGAATACGGCACCAGTCCGTTACTATATAAAAAGCAGTTAATGAAACAATAAAAAGCAGGATAAGACTGCATTATATGTGGCGCCCCTACCTCAAATTTTGGTGACAAACAATAGAAAACTATCATGTTTTTAACCTCTTGTATTTTAGGGAATCACTGATTAATACAAGCAGCCCTACTTGACGGTAAATTATTCCGTCATTTTGCCCAAAAATTCTCGTTAATACACAAAGTATTGCCTCAAATTTTTGAACAAACTGACGAAAAATTTCCTCGCCAATTAGGACTCCCTGAATTAATCAGTGCTTCCTTAGTAATGCGGTTGCCAAACCATTTCTATTATACTTGTAGGTTAATTTCTTTTCTGCTATTTTTTGTGGACAGTTTATGCCGGATTTTAGCTGCATTTTATATTGCAATTTATATTAATAATTTTACTAAATAAATTCAGTTGTTATTTTTTCATTTTTGGTGTATAATTAAAAAAATATGTTTTCAACTGAGGAGTTAAGTGTGTTTGAGAATCTTAAAATAAGCGAAAAATGCTCAAATGAACTTGAAAATGCAGTAAAACAGGGAAGACTTTCGCACGCTGTTATTCTTGAAGGCGCTGATGAAGAAACAAGGCTTGCCGCTTCAAAAGAACTCGCAAAAGCAATCGTCTGCCGTTCTTCGCAAAAGCCGTGCAACAATTGCCCGGACTGTATAAAGGCAAACGCTGACTGTCATCCCGATATACACCTGCTTATCAAAGACGAAAAATCAACCGTTATCAAAGTTGATGAAATAAGAACGCTTAAAGAACAGGCAAAGCTTTTTCCGAATGATGCAGATTCATGCGTATTCATCATTTCAGAAGCCCAGTTTATGGGAATACAGGCTCAAAATGCCCTGCTTAAAATTTTTGAAGAACCTTCATCTTTCATAAAATTTATTCTTACCTGCCCTTCTAAATCGGCTTTGCTTGAAACTATTATTTCCAGAGGTTCGGTCTATCGGCTTTCAAATGAAGAATCCGCCTTAAATAGCGACGAGGAAATTCAGTTTTCTAATGACAGCGCAAACAAATTTCTCGTTTGCCTTTGCGAAAGCAATGAGTTTGAATTTTTAAAGCTTACCTCCCAATTTCAAAAAGATAAAGACCGTTTTCAGCTTGTTTTGACGGCAATCGTTCCTATTCTAAGAGATGCCCTTGTCTTGAGTAACCTTTCAGATGAGCTTATTTCAAATTACAAAGATACCGCAAAAATGCTTAGTTTAAAATTTACCTCAGATAAACTTATTAATCTTATTGAATTTACTCAATCCCTATCACAGCAGATTTTAGCTTCGGCTAACTATAATTTAGTGCTTACAAGATTTTGCAGCGCTTTTTATCAGATAAAAAACAGCTAAGGAATCGCTTATTAATTAAGATCGCTTACCTTCCCATAGGCGCAGAATTAATCAGTTATTTAATAAAAATTGACTTACCGGAAGGATGATAATATATGTCAATAGTTATAGGAGTCAGATTTAAACAAGCCGGAAAAACTTATTACTTTGACCCGTGCAACAATACTTATAATGTCGGCGAAAACGTAATTGTAGAAACCGCAAGAGGCGTTGAATTCGGTGAGGTCATTATAGGCAACAGAGAAATTGACGACGAAGAAATTACTTCTCCTCTCAAGCCTGTTATCAGAAAGGCAACGGATAACGACCGCAAGACAGTTGAATCCAACAAGGAGAAAGAAAAAAAGGCTTTTGATATCTGTCTTGAAAAAATTCAAAAACATAATCTCAATATGAAGCTTGTTGACGTTGAGTACACATTTGACTCAAGTAAGATTCTTTTTTACTTTACTTCCGACAACCGTGTCGATTTCCGTGAGCTTGTAAAAGATCTTGCGTCAGTATTCAAAACAAGAATAGAACTTCGTCAAATCGGTGTACGCGATCAGTCAAAAATGCTCGGCGGTCTCGGCGTCTGCGGAAGACCGTTCTGCTGCAAAACCTTTTTAGGCGATTTCCAGCCCGTTTCAGTTAAAATGGCAAAAGAACAGGGACTTTCGCTCAGCCCTTCAAAAATAAGCGGAACTTGCGGAAGACTTATGTGCTGCCTTAAATATGAACAGGAAGCTTATGAACATCTTCTTCGCGTTACACCGAAAGCCGGTGCAATCGTTGATACGCCCGAAGGCAGAGGCACTGTAGTTGACTTCAGTCTCATTACAGGTATGCTTAAAGTTAAGCTTGACAGCAAACCCGATGCGGCTCCCCTTTCAATTAACCGAAAGCAGGTAAAACTCATTAAAGATTCAAAAATCAAAATTGACAAAAAAGAACTTGATGCTCTTAAAAATATCGAATAAAAGAGAATTAATTGCAAAATTATCTTTATGCAATTGATTTTAAGGAAGCGCTGATTAAATCGAACGTGCAGATTGCGCCGCCGAATTTTTCGTCAGATTGTCAAAAGCGACGCAGGAATACTGACGTATTTCAAGGAGCTTTTGGCAAAAATGACGGAAAATATCGGTGCAAGATGCGCGTTCAGCCGGCTGGCGTGATTTATTCAGAGCTTCCTTAAATCAAAAACCGGAGTAAGTGTGGTCTTCCTCCGGTTTTATGCTGTTATACAAGAACTTTACGTCCCTTCTTTTATTTGAAATACATATATAGTCGGCATTTTATCATACCGTTATAAAGCTTTCTGCGTTTGTCCGCTTTTCTTCCGAATATAATTTCAAAATCTTCGGACGGACTTATAATATAATAACCCCAGCCCTTTTTCGGTATGAATTTTTGTCCCATAATTTTATAAATTTCTTCCGCCGCTTTGAGGTCAAGAAGCCTTTCTCCATATGGCGGATTACAAATTACGGTACCCTTTTCGCTTTTCGGACGGAAATCTTTCAAATCACGCTTTTCAAAAGTGATGAATTTGTCAACGCCCGCTCTTTTTGCGTTGGCCTTAGCTATTTCAAGAGAAACACTGTCAATATCGGAACCGTAGGCCACAAAACGGCTTTCGGAAAGTTCAAGGCTCTTTGCCCTTTCTCTTTCTTCATTCCAAACTTTTTCGGGAATATTTCTCCAACGCTCAGCAGAAAAATGTCGATTTACGCCGGGAGCTATATTGTTCGCAAACATTGCTCCTTCTATAAGTATTGTACCGCTTCCGCACATTGGATCATATAGAGTGTGATATTCACGCAATCTTGCAAGATTACAAAAAGAAGCGGCAAGGGTTTCTTTTATAGGAGCGCCGCCCGCTTCAAGGCGATATCCGCGCTTATGAAGTCCTGCACCGGAAGTGTCGATAAGCAGGCTTACTTTGTTCTTCATGATTGAAAACTGAATTTGATATGTCGGACCGGTTTCCTCAAACCATGAAATGTTATATTTGCTTTTAAGCCTTTCAACGACGGCTTTTTTTATAATGGACTGGCAATCGCTTACCGAAAACAAGGCCGAATTTATGCTGTACCCCTTTACGGGGAATGCGTCATAAGCGCCTATCCATTCTTCCCAAGGAAGAGCTTTCGTCCCTTGAAAAAGCTCTTCAAAGCTAAGAGCTTCAAATGAACCGACAAGAATTTGTATTCGTTCGGCATATCTTGAACAGATATTTGCCCTTGCAAGAAAGTATTCGTCCGCACTGAAAAGAACTCTTGCATTTTCGGCGGTGACGTTTTCGGCGCCAAGCTCTTTCATTTCGTCTGCAATAAGCCTTTCAAGACCGAGTAAGCATGGAATTACAAAATTTATTTTCATTATATCAACCTTCAATGTTAAGAAATTTCTGATTAAATCTATTGCTTAGCACGCATGGCGTGGCAGGCATCGCCGCGGACATCGTCCGCAGGAATTACGCGAGGTAGTTTATGCAAGCTTTTACTCTTATACCGCGAAACGACTTACGTTGTTAACTATAAAAATTTTAGTCAGCAGACATCGCCCACGGTGGTTACACAGGGAAGATTTATATAAGTCTTGATACTAACGCCGTTGCACGCGTAGGGGCGACCCCATGTGGTCGCCCACGGGCATCGCCCGCAGGAGTTACGCGGCAGGCATCGCACACGGCGGTTACACAGGGAAGATTTATATAAGTCTTGATACTCACACCACGGCACGGCTTTGTGTTGAACCTATTTTCACATTTTTCGATTAGGTAATTTTACCTTCCCTGAAAGGGGAGGTGGCACACGCAGTGTGACGGA
>CANQLQ010000122.1 GCA_947624755.1 uncultured Clostridia bacterium
GCGGACATCGTCCGCAGGAATTATGCGGGCAGACATCGTCCGCAGGAGTTACGCGGGGTGGGTTGATATAGGCTTTAACGCTTACACCGCGGCACAGCTTAGCGCTGAAATGTTTTGCAAATTCATAACAGGTCATTTTGATACTGCCGCAAATTTGATTTTTTACAAATCACGTAGGGCGACCACGTATGGCCGCCCTGTAAAATGGAATTGGTTTTTGATTTATAGTTTGCATTTTTTATTACGCATTTACAATTAACTTGTTTGCTTCCCCCAAAAGGCGGAGACATGGAGTTTTATCACTCTGCTGATACCAAAAAGCGGCCGGGCAGGCGATGCCCGCAAACATTTTTTAATCGGTATGCTTCATAATAACAAATTTGTTCATCGGGAAAATAATTGCGAAAGCAAGCGCCATTGAAGCAAGCTTCGGAATCCATTCAATAAGAAGTCCAATAGTTGTAATGCTTTCAACAAGCGGAGTAAGAACGGTTACTATCCAAGTTTTCATACAAATTACAAAAAGAACAAGAACCGCATATTCTATAGCGCTTTTGACAATGTTGTTGTTTGCATTAAAAGTAGCCTTACGGTTGGCAAGGAAAGAAACAATTTCAGCAAGTACGGCCGAAACAAAAAATGCAACAAATGCGCCGGTGCAAAGTCCCTTTTCATTCGTGTAATGGAAAACAAAAAAATCAAAATCATCAGGAAGAACCGGCGGAAGAACCTTTCCGAGAATTGCAAAGGAAACAAGCTCAACAAAACCCGCAAGCTGGGAAAAAAGGAAAAATTTGATAAACTGCCAAAGAGTTTGATGCTTTTCGGTAAATTTGTCATCTGTCGGCTCTGTGGCTACGGTGGTTTTTTCTTTTTCGCTCATTATGAATACCCCTTTCATTTTACATTAATATGGTAATTGGCGAAATTTATTTATGTAAGCGGCAGGTTCCTTAAACTTTTTCAGCTTTAGCTGTACTGCTTGACATCAAGCGGAATTTCTACCAGAGAGTTTGGAATGTAAGAAGGCGTATATCTGCCGTTTGAAAACTCCCTTGAGCGAAGGACCACCTTATCTTCATAAACCGAAACAACAAAGCCCTGTCCGTCTTCGGTGTAATCTCCGTGGCAGGCTGCTCCCACAGTAGGAACACTGAGAAGTTTCAGCTTTCCTTTTTCTTCATAGGTAAATTTGTTTGTGCCGAAATGCAGGTGACCGGTGATGAAAAAGACATTATCACCCTTTTCAAGAACGGCTTGTATTTTTTCCGACTGTTTTCCCACTGAACCGCGCCAATTTCCCTTGCCTAACCAGGTGTCGGGGAGTCCGTTCGTTTTTTTAAGCGGCTGATGATTGAAAACAAAAACAGGTTTATTATTTGATTTTTGAATTTCCTTTTCAAGGAACGAAAGCTGCTTTTCTCCTATGTATGCGCTTTCAAATGAAGCCCTGTCTGAGCCGAGCATGATAAATTTGTATCCCTTGATTTCACACGAATAATAATACCGTCCCTTTACAAGCTCTTCGCAAGGTTTTACCTTTTTCATAAAACGTTGAAAGCGTTCAATCTGTTTTTTATAATTTCTAAGTCTTATGTCATGATTTCCGGGTACACAGATAAATTTTTCAAACTTATCTTTCGCAAGAAACAAAGCGTCGGCGGTTGCTTTATATTCGCTTTCTTTTCCGTATTCCGCAATATCACCTACCATAACAAGCGCGTCAGCCTTTGCGTTTGCACCAGCAATATCTTTGCAGGCATTAATGAAGCGTTTTTCTCTCATCGGGTTAACCGAAGAGGTCTGAGGGTCTCCCCATACAACAAAATTCAGCCTCGCGCTTTCATCAAAATATAGTTTTTCTTCGTTCATAACATTTTCTCCATATTTTTTATTAAGGAACCTCTGATTAGAACACGCTTACGACTTAATATTCATCTTGCTTACAAATTTTCCATAATACTTTGCCAAAATACTCGGTAATACACAAAGTATTGACTTATATTTTTGGAACATAAAAATATACTTCCATATTAGAGACAAAGTGTTTTCGCGGAGTAAAATTATAATTTTATATAATTTCTATCCCGCGTAATTCCTGCGGGCGATGCCCGCCGCGTAATTCATGCGGACGATGTCCGCCACGTAATTCATGCGGACGATGTCCGCCACGCCATGCGTGCTTAGTTTTAATCAGAGTTTCCTTAATTATATCACAAATTTACACGTTTCTCAATATTGTATAAAATTTTACAATATGTTATACTTTTGCTAATAATGTTTAAACAAGGGGAATTATTATGATTTACGGTTTTGCAGTTTTACTGCTCGCAGGCTTGTGCCAGGGAAGTTTCGGACTCGGCTATAAAAACCACAAGCCTTTTTCCTGGGCGGCATTTTGGGGAATATACAACATAATGTGCATAATTACCAATGTTCTTTTTACGTTCGTTATGGCGCCGAAGCTTCTTTCGGTAATTTCCGACGCCGGCTTTTCAACGCTTATTGTGCCTATGCTCTGCGGTGCGCTTTGGGGACTTTCGGCAATCGGTTTTTCAAAAGGTATAGACAAAATCGGTATGTCGCTCGTTTACGGAATTTCAATGGGAATTTCAACCATAGTCGGTTCTGTTATGCCGATGGCGCTTCAAAAAAGCTTTCCCGAAAAAACGGGCGCCGTTATGTTCGGCGCCGGTCTTACACTTACTGTTGCCGGCGTTATTCTTGTAACCGTAGCCGGAGTAAAGCGTGACGGCGGCGCAAAAAACTCAAAATCCGGCATTATACTTGCGGTTTTATCGGGTCTTGGCTCGGGTGTTATGAATGTCGGCTTTTCAAAGGGTAATTTTTTTGACGAAGCTTTCGCAAAGCTCGGCTACAGCCAAACTGCTCTGTCCGCCGCAAAATGGATGCCCGTTCTTCTCGGCGGCTGTCTTATCGGACTTATTTACTGCATTTTTGAAGTAACGGCGCTCGGCGACTGGAAAACCGTTGCCGCCAAAGGTTCGCCCTTCTGCGCTTTTAAGCTTTTCGGTGTAAGCATTGTATGGTATGCGGCTCTTATTCTTTACGGTCTTTCGGTGAATCTTCTCGGTGAGATAGGCGGCACAGTCGGCTGGATACTTTTCAATGCTCTTGCGCTGATAATCTCCGTTGGCTGGGGTCTTAAAACCGGCGAATGGAAAAATACCAAAAAAGGCACGCTTTTCATCGGCTGTGCGGTTCTTATTGCAGCATGGATTTTCTTGGCCGCCGTATAAAAGCATACTATATAAAAGGCAGCTGCAAGTTAGGTTTCAAATTTATTTTAATTGTTCAAAGCCGATTTGCGCTTATCTTTTTCAACCCAAACCAAAAATACGGGGTCGCCCCATACTGCGGACAGCCCCTTGGATTTTAAGAAACTTCCAAATTATACTTTGTTCTTTTTTGTCTTAGTCTGTAATAGACTTTTTTTCGCGGCGTAAGAGTAAAAACCTGCATAAATCTAACCCGTGTAACTCGTGCAGGCGATGCCTGCTGCCTGCCTGAGAATTAGATTTAACCGGAGCTTCCTTAAATTATATCAGTCGATAACCTTGCGGATAATCGACGGATTGCAGGTTTTTCCGAGTTTATCGCAGGTCGGGCAGTTTACATCAACCTTCGGAGAAGTCTCCCACGGCATTTTTTCCCAACCGGTTTTAAAATAATAATCGGGAACTTTAGCGCAAGCCCAAAGTTCTTTCAGACCGAGTTTTTTCGCCTCGGCAATAATCGTTTCCTGCATCATCATTCCGTAGCCCATATTCCTGTATTTAGGGTCAACGGCAATACTTCCGAGCGCATAAACACCGGCTCGAATTTGCAAAGTCACGGCGGCGATAAGCTCACCGTTTTCGGTATTTTCCATTTTCCACATTTTGACCATTCCTTCGGGAGTGTCCTTTCTTACGGGAACACCAACCCCATTGTCGTGAAATAAAACCGAGAGCGGATAATAATCTGTCGTTTCTTTAATTACAATATTATTTTGCATAATGTTTTTCCTCAATATTTTATAATTGCTTTGAATGATATACTTCTCCAATAAGAATTGGTCACTATTGCGTATAATCAATGAGTATATTATATTAATTTTAACTATCTTCGTCAAGAAAAATTAACAAAAATTTAAAAATTTAAAGAATACTGCTGATGCGAAGTAAATAAATTTTTAGACAATATAATGTAATTATACTTGCGAGTAATGACAAACCCCTTCAAAAAATTGGAATTCGTCATAATGACTAAATATAATGAAAAACTGCCTTGATTTTGCTTGGTTTCAAGGCAGTTTCTTGTTGTTTATATGTTTTCTTTATGCAGTTTAACAAGCGTATATTTTTATATAGACTTTGTCTACTTTGCCTCCCCTGAAAGGGGCGGTGTCACACGCAGAGTGACGGAGGGGGCGGACATCGTCCACAGGAATTACACGGAGTAGATTATACAGACTTTTACTATTACGCCGTGAAACGACTTGCGTTCTTAACCGAAAAATTTAAGGAAGCGCTGATTAAATCGAATGTGCAGATTGCGCCGCCGAATTTTTCGTCAGATTGTCAAAAGCGACGCAGGAATACTGTCGTATTTCAAGGAGCTTTTGGCAAAAATGGCGGAAAATATCGGTGCAAGATGCGCGTTCAGCCGGCAGTCATGTTTATTCAGTGATTCCTTAAGCCTTGCGAAAATCACTGTAAAAACAAACAAAAAATTTCACAAGCTGCCTATCTCTCAATACTGTGCGGCTGCTTTTTTATCAAATTTTTTTTAAATGACATCCAGTACTTGCCCTGATAAGTCAGCGTTCCCAAATCTGCGGCAAATATCATATCGAAAACTCTGCTGTCCGCAATTGCAAAGGTTAATCTTTGTTTATTTTTAAATTCAACGATTATGTATTTTACCGGTATGCTGTGAGCTGTTTCCATTGCATTTTCATCGTCCTTAAGCATTGAAACGGCTTTTGAATCGTCCGAAAGCGGTTTAATAAATTTTTCAATAATAATTACATTTTTTTCGCACTTATATCTCTCGGTTGCCCTATCGGCTATACCGTAGATTTCCGCCTTGGCGGCTAAAATTTTTTCGTTGGAATTTATTTGTTCCCTTTTCGGCTTTTCGTATTTTTTATATGCCGACCGCATGACACCGAAGAGACGAAAAACTTTGTTAATCAAAAATATAATTGAATTTACGGTACATTGAAATATATGAAGCACAGTATTTTTAATTAAAGATATCACTATTATTCACACCCTAAACTTCAACATTCTTTTCTTTATTCTCTGTATATAATATACCAAAACGGGATATTATATATTATACCGATTTGGTATAATAATGTCAAGGCAAAACCTAAAAATTTTAGCAATTTTCAGTTGGAGTCCTTAGCGTGAAAGATATACCCGCCCCGCCGACAAAACGGTGCGGCAAAAAGGCTCTGCAACGAGAAAGTTTTTCGCAGAGTCGGAGAATATGACAAATCAAGATTTAATAAACGGTCAAACCTTGCTTTTGAAGGAATTTAGTTGCCTGTTTTACAGCTTTGGATAATTGCTTTTCTTTGAAGAGATTCAGGCATATCAACCTTAAAAAGAACGGTGGGATTAATATGAGATTGAGGGAATTGAGGAAGCAAAAAAATATATCTCAGTTAAAACTCGCTATGGATTTAGGCTTAAACCAAAACAGTATAAGCCGCTATGAAAACGGAGAACGGGAAGCGGATTATGCAACACTGATTGCTTTTGCTGATTATTTTAATGTATCGGTTGATTATTTGCTTGAGCGAACCGAAAATCCCGAAATGAATATTTAAGGAAGCACTAATTAATACAAGCTGCCCTACTTGACGATAAATTATTCCATCATTTTGCCCAAAAATTCTCGTTAATACACAAAGTATTGACTTAAATTTTTGGAATATAAAAAGATGCTTTCAAATTAGTGACAAAGTGTTTTCGCGGTGTAAAATTATTATTTTATATAATTCCTATCTCGCGTAACTCCTGCGGGCGATGCCCGCTCGCCAATTAGGACACCCTGAATTAATCAGTGCTTCCTTAAGGCGCACAGCATAAAGGGGTAATAATAAACTTAGTTGAAAAAATTTACATCTGTCAAGATATAAGGGCTTTAAAAAACAGTATAAAAAATCCGAGATTCGTATAAAAGCGATTCTCGGATAATTTTTTTGCGTGTGGTTTTCCTTAAGGAAGCGCTGATTAAATCGAACGTGCAGATTGCGCCGCCGAAT
>CANQLQ010000123.1 GCA_947624755.1 uncultured Clostridia bacterium
TGCTGAAGATTCTGACATAGGTAAGCCCTCCGATATTTTACCTACAGAAAGCGAAGAACCGTCAGATACCACGGTAACAGCTAAAGAAGAAAATGAATCCTCAACCGTCCCCGTACAAAGGGAAACGCAGGTTGATATTGAAAATCAGACAACTGCCATTTCCGACAAAGCAATCGAGGTAAAGCTTGGGCCGGAAATGGTAATTACCGGAAAGAAAAGCACTACGGGCAACAGTACCTTTGAGCCGCTTGAACCGGTAACTTATAAAGTTGTTGACCCTGACAATTCGAGAGGTCTTTCAACTAAAAAAATTTCTCATTCACACGGCCCTGCAAGCGGTGGAAAACCCCATTTCACGGTTGAAGCCTTTCAGGATACTTTCGACAAATACAAAGCCCTGACCCTTGACAGGACAAGCGGCCAAAAGGTTTTATATCTTACTTTTGACTGCGGCTGGGAAAACAATAACCTGACCGCTTCAATTCTTGACACACTAAAGGAAAAGCAGGTTCCCGCCGCCTTTTTCTGTACCCTCGATCATATTGAAAAACAACCCGAACTAATTACAAGAATGATAAACGAAGGCCACATTGTCGGAAATCACAGCGCAACTCACCCTTCTTTTGCTGAAATTGACAGAACAAAAATGGCGAAAGAAATTGAAAAAACCGAAAATTTTCTTCGGGAATATTACGGCTACTGTGCAAAATATTTCAGATTCCCTGCCGGAGAGTATAACGAAAGTGCGCTCGACCTCGTTTCATCACTCGGTTATATGAGCGTTTTCTGGTCGGTAGCGTATGATGACTGGAACGTAAATGAACCCAAAGGTAAGGATTACGCAGTAAAAACGGTTCTTGAAAGACTGCATGACGGTGCGGTAATTCTTCTTCACAGCGTTTCCGAGGATAACGCAAAGGCACTTGGTGAAATTATTGATTCGGCCAGAAGTCAGGGCTATGAATTTAAGGCATTAACCGATTATAAATTCCCGTCGTAAAAGTATTTCAAATAAGCTTAATTTACACATTAAATTTTATGAGTTACTATAAGGGCGACCCCATGCGGTCGCCCCCAAAACAATTTTTAATTTTACAAGACTTTTGTCTAAGAATCACAAATCTGCCAAACAATTACTCATTCTATTCAAAAATTTCAATTTTACATGGCGGCCACACGGAGCCGCCCCTACGCGATTTATAAAAAAATTAAATTGCGGCAGACTTACTTTTAAATCTTAGCAGATAGAAAGGATTTAACCTCTAAAATTCTCAAGCGCCTTCTGCTGGAGAAGCCGGTTGGAAATCGTTGATATCTTTGAAAATACCGAAAATCTGAAGAATAAATCTTTCAAATGAAAGAAGAGCGCATCTAATTATACGAACAATTTCAGGATAGCTGTCGGTTTTCGGTTCCCATACAGCGTAAAGAGTTATCAATCTGTCAACGTGAACGACATCGCCTTCATAGTACAGATTGCCGTCTTCATCTTTCCAGCAAACAAAATCATGATTAACAGCAATTGGTGTATCTTTAGTTACGGTTACATAGCCTTCGCACTTAAAGTCAAGAGACGGATTTGCCTGATAATAGATTTTTACGCCCGGAGCTTCATTTACATATACAATTCCATACATTATCGAGCTTTCATCGTCTTTTGAATCAAGAGCAGCGCTTGCCGCAAAAGTAAAGATTGAGAACAGACAAATAAGTGAAAGTAAAACAGCAATAATTTTTTTCATAATATAACCTCCGTTAATTTAGTTATTTTAATTATATCTGTTCTTTTATAGTTTATAATTACCATTTGAAAATTTAAAGAAAATAATTACAAAATATTTATAAATCAACTTTACATTTTAAGAAAAATGTCGTAAAATCTTTTAGGGAATTTCTGATTAAAAAGGGAAAACAGGAGATAGAAATGAAATCAATCGTAATTGCAATCGCAGGCGGTTCTGCCAGCGGTAAAACAACTCTTACAAACAGACTTAAAAATAAATTCGGCAACCAAATGAGTGTTTTGCTTCAGGACAACTATTACAAAAGAAACGATGACATACCCTTTGAAGAGCGCAAAAAAATCAACTATGATTTACCGGATGCCTTTGACAATGAACTTCTTGTTAGCCACATTAATATGCTAAGGTACGGAGAAGATGTTTTCTGCCCCGTATATGACTTTAGTTTACATAACCGCAGCGATCAGACCATTAAAATTTCACCCTCCGAAATAATTTTTGTTGAGGGTATTCTCGTTCTACAAAATGAAAAAATACGTTCACTTTCAAACATAAAAATTTTTGTTGACACCGATGCCGACGAAAGATTAAGGCGAAGAATTGAACGCGATGTTATACAAAGGGGAAGAAAACCGGACGATATAATCGCCCAGTACAATGAAACGGTCAAGCCTATGCATGATAAATATGTTGAGCCAAGCAAAAAATTTGCCGATATTATTATAAACGGTGAAGAAATAGACGAAAGTACGGTTGAATCCATTTTTGAGTTAATAATGAAACGCTGATTAATTTCTTGTAATTTCCATATAATATTAATTCCAATAAAAATATGCATCTCAAAAGAAGTTAAGAGATGCATATTTTTTATGTAAATATTTATTAACGCTTTTTCACAAATGCCGACGGTATAACAGCACTTGTTCAACAGTCATTATTTAAAATCATGGTTAAGGCTTGCAGGCGATGCGTTCCTAATCAATATGAGCATTAGATTTAATCAGCGCTTACTTAATCCGAAAACTTCAATTTCAGTTCCGTTATCATGAATCAAAATTTTTCCGGGCATTCTTAAAATAATGAAAAGAACATACAAATCTCCGGCAGCCGAGGCAAAATTTACTATCAGAACAATATAAACCGTCCAAAACCATTCAAACGGCACAAAAGAAGCAATAATTCCCAATATTAATCCAAAAATGAGAAAAGGAGAAATTGAGATAAAAATATAAGCTTTTCGGTTAAAAAAGGCGTTGCTTACAGCATCGGTAAAGAATAGCTTGAAATTCAGTTTGATTTTTGACTTTCTGCAAAATATTTTCATAAGAATAATATTTACCGCTTCACGAAGCTGAATATATAAAAAGCAGATAAAGATAATAAACAGCACTTTGCCAATAAGGTAATTCAGTTCGCTTACTTTTTCGGTCATGAGCAGCTTCTCAAGTGCATTTTTGCCGTAAAATATTACCCCAAAGACAAACATTACAAAAACTACAAGAATTGAAAGAAGCCGGATGATAACTGCGGATTTTTTGTCCTCGGTAAGATCAATCTTTTTTATCAGCTTATAATTGCGAGGTAATCTTGTAAAATTCACATCAGACAAGAGAAAGAATTTCATTGACTTTATCTGTTTCTTCCCATTTAACACCGAGGTCTTCCCTTCCTATATGGCCGTAAGCGGCAAGCTGACGATAGATAGGCGCACGAAGTCCGAGCGTGTCAATAATTGCGGCGGGACGAAGGTCAAAGACCTTGTTTACAATCTTAGAAAGTTTTTCTTCGCTGATTTTTGCTGTACCGAAACAGTCAATCATAACCGAGACAGGTTTTGCAACGCCGATTGCATAAGCAAGCTGAACCTCGCATTTTGTTGCAAGACCGGAGGCTACAATATTCTTTGCAACATATCTTGCTGCATAAGCGGCGCTTCGGTCAACTTTTGTCGGGTCTTTACCTGAAAAGGCGCCGCCGCCGTGACGGGCATATCCGCCATAGGTATCGACAATTATCTTTCTGCCTGTAAGACCGCTGTCGCCCTGAGGTCCGCCGACAACAAAACGTCCGGTCGGATTTACATAAATTTTTGTGTCATCTCTCATAAGTTCGGAAGGAATGGTAGTTTTAATAACTTTTTCGGTTATATCCCTTCTGATTTGCTCAAGAGATACATCGGCGCTGTGCTGAGAAGATACAACAACAGCAGTTACCGCAACAGGCTTATCGCCGTCATATTCAACAGTAACCTGACTTTTTCCGTCAGCACGAAGGTAAGGCAGAGTATTATCCTTGCGAACCTCGGCAAGCTTTTTTGAAAGCTTATGTGCAAGCGAAATCGGAAGCGGCATAAGTTCGGGGGTCTCATCACAGGCATAACCGAACATCATGCCCTGATCCCCTGCACCGTTGAGGTTATATTCATCTTCTTCTCCGTCTTTGAGTTCAAGCGATTTATCAACACCCATTGCAATATCCGCAGATTGCTTGTCAAGAGCAACCAAAACAGCGCAGCTATTGCCGTCAAAGCCCTTTTCTCCGCTGTCATAGCCGATATCGCATATTACCTGTCTTGCAATTTTTGCAACATCAACCTGACAGTTTGCGCTGATTTCGCCCATAATAATTACCTGTCCGGTTGTAACCGTTGTCTCGCAGGCAACTCTTGCCTGATTGTCTTTTTCATAAATTGCATCAAGTATAGCGTCTGAAATTTGATCGCAGATTTTGTCCGGATGTCCTTCCGTTACAGATTCTGATGTAAAAAGATGCTTAGCCATAAAATATTCCTTTCTTTTTTTCACTTCCATATAAAAAACCGGCCAAAGATGACCGGAAAGTAAAACCTTATCTTTCGGTCATACCGCAGGATTTAGCACCTTGCCTTTCGGCAGGTTGCCGAGCTTCAAAGGGCCTGTCCCTCAGCTACTCTTAATAAGGAAATGTTTAAAATTTCTGATTAATTCATGATGGTTTACGAAGTGTAACAAAAAGTCAAACTTATCTGTACGTAAGGATAAAGCTTGTTTATGTAGATTGGTTTTTATCTTCTTGATTTTTGGTTTGAGCTTTTTTGTTATAATTTGTGCAAATTATCGGCTTTGACTGCCGTCGGCGAACTTTTCTTTTGAAAGAAAAGTTCCAAAAGAAACATGCTGACGTACGGCTGCGCTCAACCGTTTGAATGTAAAGTATACAAGCCGAGTTGTTTCGCGGCGTAATAATAAAAGCCTAATAAATCTACCCCGCGTAACTCCTGCGGACGATGTCCGCCAAGCCGGGTCGCTTCGCCTATAGTCCGATTCCTGCTTTGTCCCCCTGTGGTAAGTTTGCTTCTTTTTATCTTAGTTGTAATAAAAAGGGAAAATGCGGTCTGTGCTTCAAGATAAAGCCTGTTTGTAAAGGTTGGTTCTTTTTTTAATTTACACTTTGTTATTTTTATCTTAGTCTGTGATAAACTTTTTTCGCGTGGTTTATTTGACGTTAAACATATGGGATACCTTGAATTAATCAACGATTATATATTTAATTATACACACATTATGTAAGCTGTCAAGCTTTTTAAAGAATCAAAAAAGAATATTATAAATTGCAATATAAACATCCGAAAAAATATGTTGCGTAACCGTAATATGAACCTGACCATAAAGTATCTGTAATAGCAAAATGAAGATGTACGGTACCATTTGCACTTGATCCAGTCGCTCCGACTACGCCTATTTTTCTTCCTACTTGGCCGGTTCCGCTCTGTTGTCAAAAGAATTAGCCATTAATAGGATTTAGTACATTATTCTTATGATTTTCGTTCTGTCGGCTTTAGTGCCATTGTCCAAAAACGCACTAAGCGTTGTACAACTTTGGCTTCCGGGGTCGTTAATAAGGAAATTCGATGTGGAGAAATTGGTTTTGCTGCTGCCATTATATCCTGTAATGACCACCCAATGCTGATAGCTTCCCGAACTTGTTTGGGCTCCGATAATAACCGGTCTACCGGCTTTTAATTTTGCGTAAATTGTAGACATTATGTTATTCGTCATGCTCGAATTGTAGCATATGGAAGTTAAACCTACATTCGAAATCGAATTCCATATTAAATCGTTATTACTGTATCTCAGCTTTTTCATAACTGCATTAGGATAGGTAGTTGAATTTGTATTGTATGAATACACCATGGCTATACAAGTTGTTGTACATCCAACATTACCAATAGTCTTATTGCCTATGTATACGTTTTTCCATCTGCTATCACCCTGCTTATAAAGCGGAACATTAAGTTTAATGCTACTCGTACTTTGCGGATAACATGTTGCGCACGAGGAAAGTTTACTTGTCGCACCTGTTTAGTAATACGCGCCGCAGCTACATTTTCGATAGACTTTGTGAGGATGAGCGGCCTCTACCCCGGTAGTTGAATAGTTGTGGGTGTGGGAAAATACCGACTGATTAACCCAGCATATCCTATAAGTATTGCCTGACCACGGACACAAAACCTGATAATAATTTCCTGATGAACCAACGATGTAGCAATTG
>CANQLQ010000124.1 GCA_947624755.1 uncultured Clostridia bacterium
CCGATAGGAAGAAGCGAGCAGCCGGCCGAAAGTCTGATGCCTGAAGGGCCGTCCGTCGTAATCATTGCCGGAATACCTTTTTTCCTCAGGGATGGAAGGATACCGGCAAACGCACCTGCATTGCCTTTTGCACCGTATGAACTGTTCATTGTGTAGTCGCCGCGGCTGATAGCTTCAAGCTCATCAAACGAAAGCTGAGCTACAAATTCTTCCATGGTAATTTTGCCGGCTTTGACATCGGAAAGCTTATAGCCTATATCAGCGGTCTGAGCAATTTCCTTCGGGAGATTGTCAATAATGCGCTTTTTTAAAGAGAATGTGCGAACCGGAGCGGATTCGGTAACAGCTTTTATTTTGCCGTTTTCGTCTTTCATTGTGCGAAGTCTTTCAAAAGGATATTTCGGGTCGGGAGCCATGACCTGTTTTAATTGCTTGGTCACTCTCAAAGTTGGAATATTGAATGTTTTTGCGATTACGGCGCTTCTTACGTCTGTGCCGACATAAACTTCATAGTCACCTTTTTCAAGAACATAGCAGTTTTTAAAAGATGTGATTCCGCCGTCATCATACGATGCGAAATCCTTTATATCAAAGCTGAGCTTCAGTTTTTGTTCTTCGCCGGGGGCAAGAAGGTCGGTTTTTTCAAAAGCAGCAAGACTTCTAAAAGGCTTGCCGAGCATACCTTGTGGTGCATTGAGATAAGCCTGAACTGTTTCTTTACCGCTGAATTTACCGATATTTTTTATTGTGACAAAAATCGAAACAACATCATCGACTGTTCTTGTCTGATTAATTTTCAATTCAAAATCGGTATAGCTCAAACCGAAGCCGAAAGGATACATAACCTTGTCTTTTGCAAAGGTTTCAAAAAATCTGTAGCCTACATAAATATCTTCTGTGTAGTTGTTGAATTTTTTATTGCCGAAAAATTTTGAAGACGGATAGGATTCATATTTATCAGCAATTGTGTCGGCAAGCTTGCCGCTCGGAGAAACCTTACCCGAAAGCACATCGGCAACCGCATTGCCGCTTTCCATGCCGCTTTGCCAAACATAAAGAATTGAAGAAATTTTGTCACCGTAATCCCTTATCCATGACATATCCATAATACTTCCGCAGTCGAGAAGTACAACAACCTTTTCAAATTCGCCGCAAACCTTTTCAAGAAGGTTTCGTTCCGTTTTTGTAAGATAAAAGCTTCCTTCTGTAAGAGTGTTTTCTCTGTCCTCACCGGCAGCTCTTCCGATAACGATAATTGCAGTATCGGATTTTTTTGCCGCTTTCTCAACCATCTCTTTTGTCACAGGCATTTCATCATAGCTCATCGGCCAATGACCCCAGATACCGTCGTTTACCGGGTTTTCATTGGACCATTTATTATAAATTTCGGCAAGCTCTTCGTTTAAGGTTATATTTTCGTTTGCACGAAGACCGTCGATAAGATTAATTTTATATGGAGCATTAACGTCGCCGCCAGACCCGTAGCCGACAAAGAAATAATCTTTTTGAACTCTGCCGAAAACGGAAACGATTCGTTCTTTTGAAAGGGGGAGCACACTGTTTTCATTTTTGAGCATAACGATACCTTCCGCAGCAAGCTGTCTGCAAAGGGCGGACATTTTTTTGGTTGATTGTTCTTTTGCAACAGCTTTAACTGAATTTTGCGAAACGGAATTTGCCGCATCGGTAATAAGCTTACTGATTTTAGTTTTAAGTTTAGACATTGTATTTCCTCCGTATTTTATACTAATCATCATTTAAGGAATCACTGATTAATACAAGCTGCCCTACTTGACGGTAAATTATTCCGTCATTTTGCCTAAAAATTCTCGTTAATACACAAAGTATTGCCTCAAATTTTTGAACAAACTGACGAAAAATTTCCTCGCCAATTAGGACACCCTGAATTAATCAGTGCTTCCTTAAAAGCAAATAACGAGCAGAGATGATTTTTCTCGTCATGCAAAGAGGACGGTGCAGGAATACTTTTGTATTTACAAGCCGTCTGACTAAGCATGGCGTGGAAAATACCGCTAATTTTAATTAAGGATTAGTATTTATTATGCAATTAAATTATATATGAAAATATTTACATTTGCAAGAGGAAAAGCGGCGCAAAAAACGGAGCCGTCCAAATCGAGTTTTTTTACAAATTGCGTAGGGCAACCCCGTGTGATCACCCTGCAAAATTGAAATTTTTTTATCAAACAAATAGTTTTTTGGCAAATTTATGATTCTTAGGCGAATGTCTTGTAAAATTTTAAATTTTTTGAAAACAACTAAATGGGGTCGCCCCATGTTGCGGCGACCCCGGCTGTTATTTTCTTTAAGGAATATGAAAATATACTTTCAAATTAGGAACAAAGTGTTTTCGCGGTGTAAAATTATAATTTTATATAATTTCTATCCCGTGTAACTCCTGCGGGCGATGCCCGCTTAGCTGTTTTCCTCTTCAAACTTCTTCATGAAAGCAACAAGCTTTTCAACACCTTCAATTGGCATTGCGTTATATATTGAAGCTCTCATACCGCCCACAGTTCTGTGACCTTTAAGGTTAACGAACCCATTAGCTTCAGCCTCTTTTATGAATTTTGCGTTGAGTTCATCGCTGTCTGTTACAAAAGGAACATTCATAAGTGAACGGTCTTCGGGAACAACGGTTCCACGGAACATTTTGCTTGAATCGAGGAAATCATAAAGGAGCTTTGCTTTCTTTTCATTTATTTCCTTCATTTTTTCAAGACCGCCAAGTCCTTTTATCCATTCAAGAACAAGCTTGCAGATGTAAATTGTGTAGCAGGGCGGTGTGTTGTACATTGAGCCGTTGTCGGCGTGAACTTTGTAGTCGAGCATTGTCGGAGTGATATCTCTTGCTTTTCCGAGGAAATCTTCACGAACAATTACGATCGTAAGGCCTGCGGGAGCAACATTTTTCTGAGCGCCGCCGTAAACAACGGCAAACTTTGAAACATCGATAGGCTCTGAAAGGAAGCATGACGAAATATCGGCAATAAGAGGAACGTCACCTGTGTCGGGAAGTTCTTTATAAACCGTGCCGTAAATTGTGTTGTTCATGCATATGTAAGCATAGTCGGCATCTTGTCTGAAATCTTCTTTTGTGGTTTTGGGTATGTAGCTGAAAGTTTTGTCTGCCGAAGATGCAACGACCTTTACATCGCCGTATTTCTGTGCTTCAGCAAAAGCTTTTTTAGCCCATTGACCGGTAATAACATAATCAGCCTTACCGCTGCCGTTCATAAAGTTGAGCGGAATTGCGGCGAACTGTGTCGAAGCGCCGCCTTGAAGGAAAAGAACTTTGTAATTGTCCGGGATGTTCATAAGCTCGCGGATAAGACTTTGCGCTTCGTCAATGATCGATTGATAAATCTTTGAGCGGTGAGACATTTCCATAACCGACTGACCGCTGCCCTTGTAATCGAGCATTTCCGAAGCAGCTTTTTTAAGTACCTCTTCGGGAAGCATTGACGGACCTGCTGAAAAATTATAAACTCTTGCCATTTGTATTTACCTCCAATAACATTAGGAAGCACTGATTAATTCAGAGCGCCCTAATTTACCGTCAAGCAGGGCAGTTTGTATTAATCTGTGATTCCTTCATACTAATGCTTCGTTAAAATCAGACATTAGCGCCGGCATTTTTTGTCAGTTGATTTGGAATTTATGACAGTATTTCCTTTTTCGTCATTTTCGCCTGACATAAAAAATTCTCGCCGCCGTGTGCCTGTTTTTAATTGAGAATTAGTTTTAATCTTTTTATGATTGAAAATATTATAACTAATAATTAAACATATGTCAAATAAATTTTCGATAACTTTAACAAAAATTCGGCTTATTTTTTGTATATAAATACGAAAAAAATTTTTTTATTTTATTATTATAGTTAAATATTGTATGTTGGTGTATAATTAAGCTGAATAAAAATATACGGAGGAAATTATTATGGCAAGAAATCACGAAGTTACAACAGCACACAATCTTCTCAAAGAAGATGGAACACTCGCTGAACCCGGCTGGTCGAAAAGTCTTATTCAGACCTATAACAGGGAGGCTGTCAAAGCCCCGAAATTCAGAATCAAGGAATGGGACTATTATCTTATTCTTTCCGACAAACACGCAGTTGCAATTACTCTTTCCGATGACGGATACATAGGAATGCAGTCTGCATCACTTCTTGTTTTTGACGAAAAAAATCCATGGGAGCATACTAACTCTGTTCTCAACTTTTTCCCGATGGGAAAAATGAAATTTCCGAGAACCTCAGATGCCGGTGACATTCACTATCACGACAAAACTCTTGATATGGATTTTATAAAAACCGAGGGCAAACGTCATATTTACGGCGAATACAGAAACTTTTTTAAAGGTAAAACACTCAAGGTTGACGTAACTCTTACTCAGCCGCCGATGGATACCATGGTAATTGCAACGCCATGGAAAGAAAATAAAAAGGCGTTTTACTATAACCAGAAAATCAACTGTATGAAAGCCGAGGGATATGCTGAATTTGACGGCGTAAGGTATGAATTTAATCCCGAGACCGATTTCGGCACTCTTGACTGGGGACGCGGCGTGTGGACTTATGACAATACGTGGAAATGGGGAAGCGGCAACGCCATGATTAACGGCAAACCGTTCGGCTTCAATATCGGTTACGGCTTCGGTGATACCACCGCCGCAAGCGAAAACATACTTTTCTACGACGGAAAAGCTCACAAACTCGATGATGTTACGTTCAATATTCCTTCAACGAGTTACACCGACCCTTGGACATTTACCTCAAGTGACGGACGCTTTGAGATGGATTTTAAGCCTGTTATTGACAGAGCCTCAAAAATAAGCCTTAAAGTTATTGAAACCGACCAGCATCAGGTATTCGGCAGAATGACAGGTAAAGCTATTCTTGATGACGGCACTGTGCTTGAAATTAAAGACCTTATGTGCTTTGCCGAAAATGTAAGAATGAAATACTAAAGAAAGGAAGCTGTGCTTTAAGGGCAGAGCAAAATGAAAATATGAAAACAATTTTAATCGGCGCAGGTTCAATAGGCGGTACAATAGCCGTGCTTACAAAAGAAGCGGGCTTTGACGTAAGTATCCTTTGCCACAGCGAAAACTCTAAAAAAACCATTGAAGAAAAAGGAATCTCACTTCATGGCGCGCTTGGTGACCATAATCAGAAATTCAAATGCTATGCTTCTGTCGATGAGATAGGAGATGCAAAGTTTGATATATGCATAATTGCAACAAAATATGCCGCAATGACCGAGACTGCAAAGGCAATTTTGCCTTTCCTTAAAGACGATTCACTGGTAGTCGGAATGCAAAACGGAATCTGCACTGCACAGCTTGCCGAAACTGTCGGCAAAAAAAGAGCTGTAGGCTGTATGCTCGGCTTTGGCGCAACGAGAGAAAGCGTTACCGATGTCAATATGACAAGTAAAGGCGAAATGTACATAGGTATGCCTGACGGTTACCACCCGAAAAATCTTGACTATCTCAAGGGAATGCTCGATTCGGTTCTTCCGACGAAAATTTCAAACGATATAACCCGTGAACAATATTCAAAGCTTATCATCAATTCCTGCATAAATGCAACTGCCGCAATCACAGGTCAGACTCTCGGCAAAATTATTGATGACAGACGGGCAAGAGATCTTTTTCTCGCAATTGCAAGAGAAGGTATGTATGTTGCAAAGGCCATGAATATAGATGTTCCGAAATACGGCAAACTTCTTGAATACCGTATGCTTATGCTTGCTAATAATAAAGTATATAACTCTTTATGCAAGTATGTTGTGTGGCTCGTCGCAAAGCTAAAATATGCTGATGTAAAGCCGTCGACACTTCAGTCGCTTGAGAGAAATGAAATGACCGAGATTGATATTTTTAACGGCTATTTTGCTCAAAAAGGTGCCGAATATAATACTGCGACACCTGTAAATACAAAGCTTACGGCGATGATTCACGAAATTGAAAAGGGTGAAAGAAAAATCACACCCGATAACCTTGACGAGTTTAAGGGCATGATTTAAGGAAGCACTGATTAATACAAGCTGCCCTACTTAACGGTAAATTATTCCGTCATTTAGCCCAAAAATTTAAGGGAATCACTGATTAAATCACGCATAAGGCTTAATACTCATCTTGCTTGCAAATTTTCCGTAATACTTTGCCAAAA
>CANQLQ010000125.1 GCA_947624755.1 uncultured Clostridia bacterium
CGTGAGCCTGAGCATATTTTGCCGCCTTTTCGACCTCTTCATCGGTAGCGTCGTCCTTGCCCCAGCGGATATTTTCTTTTATTGAGCCTTTGAAAAGCACATTGTGCTGCATTACAAAAGAAATTTCGTTTCTCAGGTTATGGAATTTATATTCCTTTACGTTATGGCCGCCGACAATAACGTCGCCTTCGGTAGCTTCATAAAGTCTCGGAATAAGCTGAACGAGGGTTGACTTTGCACTTCCCGTTGCACCTATGATGCCGACAGTTTCGCCCGCTTCTATTTTAAAAGAAATATTGTCAAGAATTTTCTTTTCAACTTCTTTGTTATATTTGAACGAAACATTTTTAAATTCTATACTTCCGTTTTCGGGAACAAGATTCGGGTCCGCCTCATCCTCTTTTACGGTAGGTTCGGCATTAAAAATTTCACCGATACGATTGATTGATGCCCTTGCCATAACAATATTGAGAAAGGCAATAAGAACTGTCATAAGAGAAGAAATTACCTGGGTAATATAACTTACAAAAGCCGAAAGCTTACCGAGAGTAAGAATGTCCTGACCTTCATAAATAATGAGTTTGCCGCCCCTGTAAAGGGTAAGCACCATACAGGCGTAAACTATCATCATAAGCACAGGGGAAAGATAAAGAGTCATTCTCTGAGCTTTAATATTGGTTTTCGCAAGAGCTGTGTTGACTTTTTCAAACTTCTGCTTTTCGTGTTCCTCGCGGACAAACGCCTTTACCACTCTTATGTTGGTAACATTGCCTCTTATAACCGAATTGAAATTATCTGTTGTTTCAAGCATTACTTTAAAAAGGGGAACAATAAGAATTGCAAGCACAACAAGAGCAATGAGAATACCCGGTACGGCAAAGTAGAATATCTGTGAAAGAAGAGTACTTATGCTTATAGCTTTGGCAAGAGCAAGTATAAGAAGATAAGGTCCTTTTACGAAAGTAACAAGCACACTGCTGTACATTGACTGAATCATTGAAACGTCGCTTGTCATTCTTGTAATAAGTGAAGAAATTTTAAGCTTGTCAATGTTTTCAAACGAAAGATCCTGTACCTTGTTGAAAAGTGAGGAACGCATATTTGCGCTAAAGCCCATACTTGCAATTGCGCTGAATCTTGCGGCAATATAACCTATTACAAGCGTCAAAAGACAAAAGCCGAGCATTTCAAAAAGTTTTACGTTGATATCGTGTTGAGTTCCGGTTCCTCCAAGAGCGTTTACGGTGTCAATTACTTCACCCATTATTGTCGGGAGCTTGATTTCGATATAGGCGTCAATAAAAACAATAATAGGAGTAAGGATAGAAATTATACGATATCCTTTTGTGAATGATAGAAGTTTTTTAAACAAAAAATTTTCCTCCGTTTCTGTTTGGAACGCTAAGCGGGAATAAGCGCATTTGCTATAGCGAAATATATAAGAAGCGAAATTGCGTCAACCATGGTTGTAATCATGGGACCTGCCATAAGAGCAGGGTCAAGCTTTAGCATCTTTGCAATAATGGGAAGCGTACAACCAATCATTTTGGCTACCATTACGGCGCAGATGATTGAAAGGCAAACGCAAAGAATAACGCTGTTTGACGTTTCGCTGTGGGTTATGCCGCGAATGATAAGCATTCGTACATAGTTTACGACTGCAAGAGTAATACCTACCATTACGGAAACGCGTATCTCTTTCCAAAGGACAACGAAATAGTCTTTGATTTTGATTTCACCGAGAGCAAGACCGCGTATGACAAGGGTTGAAACCTGATTGCCCGCGTTTCCGCCCGTATCCATAAGCATCGGTATGCAGGCGGTAAGCCCAGCTATGGTTGCAAGCTTCATTTCAAAGCCTTCAATAATTTGACCGGTGAATGTTGCCGAAACCATAAGCACAAGAAGCCATACGATTCTGTTTTTGGCAAGGGTAAATACGTTGGTTTTGAGGTATTCCGATTCCGACGGGCGAAGAAGAGCCATCTTTTCAAAGTCTTCCGTTGCCTCATCGTCAATGATATCAACGATATCGTCAATGGTTATTATACCGACAAGCCTTAATTCCTTGTCAACGACCGGAATACTCAAAAGGTCGTATTTCTTTGCGATAGCCGCAACATCTTCCTGGTCGTCAAGAGTTGTAACATAAATAAGTCTTTCGTCGTCGGACATAATATCCCTAATCGGAGTGTCCTCATCGTTGAGAAGAAGCCTTCTAAGCGGAAGAGTTCCGACAAGGTGGCGTCCTTTGTCAATAACATAGCAGGTATAGATAGTTTCCTTGTCAACACCGGTTCTTCTGATATTTTTGATTGCCTCACCGACAGTCAGAGTATCGTGAAGCTCAACCATTTCAATTGTCATAACGCTTCCGGCTGAATTTTCGGGGTACTTGAGGAAACGGTTTATGATTTCTCTCGTTTCGCTGTCGGTATTTTCAAGCACGCGCCGTACGACATTTGCCGGAACTTCTTCAAGAAAGTCAACCGCGTCGTCAACATAGAGGTCGTCCATAAGACGTTCGATTTCCCGGTCGGTTATAAGACGCACTATCATATGCTGGTTTTCGGGGTCAAGATAGGCAAATACGTCCGCCGAAATATCCTTCGGCATAATTCTGAACACCTTTACCGCTGTTTTTTCGTCGTCGATATTCATTATAAATTCAGCGATATCGGGGTAGGCCATTTCAACAAGCTGTGCCTTCAGCTTTTGTAACCGGCCGGAATTTACAAGGGCATAGAGCTCTTCAAATTCATTTTCTTCCATTTAATACACCGTCTTTCTTTGGATCGATGCAGAAAACGAAAGCATTACAGATTCCATTTTGAACCTGCACCGATCTTAATTAAATTAGGCCCTTTAGGATTACTGTCAGAGTTATCCAAAGCAGGTTCACCTCCGTAATTTGTTTTGCCCAAATAGGTTAGTCGTTAAAGTATATCTGCAAAATAAGCACAGATAGGTAATTTATATTATACATCAATTTAAGCCTTAAATCAATAAGAAAGAGATTAAAAGTAAAATATATAAATTGCAATATAAAATGTCCGGAAAAATTAATCGGCATTTAATTGATTAATTAACATATCAGAAGATAAATAGTCAAGTGATCTTCTTGGACAATTGAGAGTGTAAAATAAAAATTGCGCAACCGCTCAAATGCAAAAAGAACAAACAACTAAAGAGGTCGTTTTTTACCGGCCTCTTTTTTGTATATTCAGTTGATTGATGAATAACTTAAGCTGTAATTTTTTAAATAAAGAACAACCAAAACTATTAAAAATTTATGCTGTTGCAGAGCTTTTCCGCATTGTATGCAAAAGATATTAAGAAAAACTGCATTTTGATTTTCGATTCTCTGCTCCACATAACTCCCGTCGGCGATACCGACCCACGGGTAACTTCCATCGGTAATGCCGACCCACGCGTAATTCCTGTCGGCGATGCCGACCCCACGCGGCGAGACAGTATGGGTTTTCGCTTCTCTGCTCCGCGTAATTCCTGCGGACGATGTCCGCCGCGTAACTCCTGTCGGCGATGCCGACGATACCGACCGACTTAATCTTCTGCGTTTTCTACTGCTTCCTTAAGCCATGTGGTGTCTTCGTCCTTTGAAACTTCACCGTGCTTAACTTGGGATATTACTGCAAGACCTATTGCGAAGAATATCGCACAGAACAGGAACATATAGTTATAATCTTCGTTAAACAGACCGATTACAAGACCGCAAAGAATAGGACCTGTGATAGCGGCAGAGAAAGTTGCCGTATAATAATAACCGGTAAATGTACCGACATAGTCACGGCCGCCGATTGCAAGAACAAGCGGAAGGGTATTAATATTAATACAGCCGACTGCCGCGCCGCCAACAACAAGAGCGATCCAAAGTACAATCCAGACGAATGTCTTTGAAGTTGTAAATACCTGTGAAACGGTAAGATAAACAGCAAACATCGCAACGATTACGCCAAGACCTAACATAATTGTTTTCTTTCTGCCTATTTTTCTGCCCATTGCTCCGGCAGGAAGTCCGAAAAGGGCAAGGGAAACGGCAAATACAGCCATCATAAGGGTTGAATAAATAGGTTTAACATTTAGTGTGTCAAGAGCAAAGTTCGTAAAATTCGGAACAATAGCTTCCGTTGCGTTGTTAATAAGGAAGAGAGAAGCAAGCATGATTATAAGACTTCTTTTTTCTTCTTTTGTGATAGGAAGGTCTTTGATTTTGATTTTCTTAGGCTTATCTTCTTTTGTTTCTTCAATAACAACGTCCTTTGAAAGGTCGTATTGCTTGTTCTTTTTATAAAATACAATAAGTACAACAAGGCAAAGAACAGCAATTACAGCCGAAACGAGAAAAATCGGTGTGTAATTTACATATGTCGGATTTCCTTGTGCATCGATCTCTATAACTTTTTTTGCAACATCAACACCGTCAACGGTGAGAACATCTCTGCCGCTGGCAATGAAGTTTTCAAGCTTATCTGAGAGACTTTCCGCTGTTGCACCGTTTAAAAATTCAATGATAGGATTGCCGTCTGCATCAACGGCAAGAATCTGTCCGAGTGAGTTTGTTTTTGCCTTGAGCGCCTCCTGCATTGATGTAAAGCCCAAAAGACCTACAACTGCGGTTGCTATCGTGCCGACAACAAAGCCTATCATCTGGCCGATACCGCCGAGAATGTTAATAACGGCGTTTGCATCACTTTGAAGATGTGACGGGGTAAAGTCCGGCATAAGCGAAACAACAGGCGAACGCCATACAGACATTGTGAAATTGAAAAATATGATGACTGTCATCATAAGGATAATGCTGAGAACCGTTGATTTAACAATTGCCGCAACCGGAATAAGACTAAAGAAAACGGCGCAAAGAGGAAGGCAGACAATAATATACGGCATTCTCTTGCCCCATTTGCTCTTTGTGCGGTCACTTCTTTTTCCGAAATACGGCTGAAAAATAACGCCGAAGATGTTGTCAATTGTCATAATTGCATTAACAATGAGCGCAATTGAAATAAAGCCCGGAAGAGAAGCGCCGCCGCCGGTAAGTTCGGTAAGCTTAGCTCTGAAAATTACCGGAACATATGAATTGTAAACCGACCACATAAGCATACAACCCATGAAGCCGAAGCCGATAAGCGCCGTGCGGCCATAGTTTAGCTTTTCGCCGCCGTCCGCCTTTTTAGTTTGCTTTTTGGACATGATATTTCCTCCAATTTCATAAGCAAAAGTGCTTATGTATTTATTTACTCTTTATTATACAATAATGTTCATCTGTTTTTCAACCTTTAAAGTTTTATGAATAATTAATCTACCAAATGCACAAAAAACAAGTCTGAGTTTTGGTTAATAATAAAACTTTGTAGAAAAAAAGGACTGACGCAGTAGGGGCGACCCCATGTGGTCGCCCCAAAAACGATTTCAATTTTACAAGGCGGCAACACGGGGTCGCCCCTACGCGATTTATGATAAAAATTAATTTGCGACAGTCTCTTTGTTCGTATTAAGAAGCATAATAAAGGAACTTCCAAATTAGTGACAAAGTGTTTTCGCGGAGTAAAATTATAATTTTATATACTCTCTATCCCGCGTAATTGCCGCACGCCATGCGTGCCCGCGTAATTCCTGCGGACGATGTCTGCGCCTATAGACTGTTTGTGATTTATCTCCCCTGTGGTAAGGTTGTTTCTTTTTTATCTTAGTTGCGATAAAAAGGAAAAATGAGGTTTGTGCTTCAAGATAAAGCCTGTTTGTGTAGATTGGGTTTTATCTTCTTGATTTTTGGTTTGAGCTTTTTTGTTGTAATTTGTGCAAATTATCGGTTTTGACTGCCGTCGGCGAACTTTTCTTTTGAAAGAAAAGTTCCAAAAGAAACATGCTGACGTACGGCTGCGCTCAACCGTTTGAACGCAAAGCGTTCAAAGCGGGTCGCTTCGCCTATAGACCGGTTTGTGCTTTATCTCCCCTGCGGTAAGTTTGCTTCTTTTATCTTGGTTGATACATAAAGGGAAAATGCGGTCTGTGCCTCAGGATAAGGCTTGTTTGTGTATATTGATTCTTTTCTAAAATTAAAATTGTTTTGGGCGACCACATGGGGTCGCCCCTACGCGTGCAGTGGTGTTAGTATCAAGACTTATATAAATCTTCCCTGTGTAAC
>CANQLQ010000126.1 GCA_947624755.1 uncultured Clostridia bacterium
TCGTCCTCGTAAATGTCTTGGTTGGCTATCTCCCTTTGAAGCCTTTTGGGGTGTTGCACTTGATTGACATTCTGCCGCTTCCTGTCATGTAGGCTATGTAGGAATAATAGCAGTGCAGCTTGATCATGAAAATTATCTTGAACTGCATTACACGATTTCAAGAAAGATCGATAAATATTTGGGATTTTTTTATGCTCCTCCATTCTTTCGCATGTATAGTTTTAATACAGCAGGAGACACATAAAATATTATTCTAATAAACCCATATATCGTTTTTAATAATTATAAATGTCAAGATAGACAAGACAAAATGTGATACGTGATATTTTAAAGACGTATTAACGATATAATATTATTATTCATATGATGCGTAGGGTTATAGTAAACCGATTATGGATAACCCTACGCTCCTACAAAAATGTGCTTGATAGGAACTTATGGCTTGCAAGTCATGATAATACCGGTTATACCTATGATGAAAGCGGCACAACAACCTATACTTATGGGGAAAACTGATTTCTATTACAAATGCAAAAGGTGAAGCGCTCAGCACAAGCAGCTTTGCGTATCAGATTTCAGTGCGTTACCGCGGCTATGTTTATGACCATGAGACAGGTTTATACTATTTGCAGAGCCGATATTATGACCCGGAAACAGGAAGATTCTTAAATGCAGATGATGCGGATTATATCGGTGCAAGCAGAACCGATATATCATATAACGCTTTTGCTTATTGTGAGAATGAGCCTATTAATTGTATTGATCCGAGTGGAATGGCATCGTCAAATCCGGTTGGACTGATCATTAAATTAATAAAATTATTATCCAAAATAATAGTTCCAATAAATACCGTTGCCAATATTTCCAATAATGCGATAAATCTAAGCAGATATTCTGCCCAGATTAAAAAAATGAAAACAATTACACATACTGTATCTTATACTAAAAAATACAATTTGTATGAGGTCTTCACAAGAGCAGAGACTATGAAATGGTATTTTCAGGAATATTATTCTATAATTACATATTCTACTTCTGTTGGAAATTGGTACGCAATATATGATGCTGTGCAAAACAAGTTGAGAAATAAGAGTATTGCAGATTTGGTTGCATCATGTATATCAACTATTTTTGGGGCAGTAGGAATAAAATTTGCAACAAGCGTTGTGGCAACTGCATTATCAAAATTATCAGTTGTCGCATGTGCGATTGGAATCCCTGTAGGTATATTATATTTAATGGCTTCCGACTCTGCTGGAAAAATAGAAAAGAATTTGAGAAATAAAAATAAAAGTACTATTTATACTTTTAACTGGGTAGTAACTTATACGAGCCAATTTATTGGACAACAAAAGTATACAAGTGTTTTGGAATATTATTGTAGTTTAGCTTATATTATGGGGGCTGTTCTATGAAAAATTTGAAACCTAAAGAAGTTGCTTTGGTAGTATTTGCGGCTGTCTGTATATTTGGAGCTCAATTTTTTTCATTTGTTGATTTTCTTGTTGATTCTAAAACTTTGGGAGTTATAATCACTATATTATGGAGCTTATACTATGCGATACTAATAATAACATGTATCAAAAATTCTGAACGTAGATTAGCTGTATTAGCGACTATTTTCTATTTTATTCTTTTGTTTGTTCTTTTGTTTACTTTAGTGTTCCCTAAATAACCCCCCGCGACTACCCAAGAAGTCCAATGCAGTCTAAAATAGTCTCATCAGGTTTAAGCAAGTCTAAAGAGTGATTTGGACTAACTTAGAATCAATCAGAAAAAAGGATGAGACAATGGGTACGGAAATATAGGCAGTAAATAATCAGATGACACTGAAGAACTGGGCGCAAGAGGTAACACAGGGGACGGTTCTGTGTGTTGACAAAAATAAACAAGTGATATAATTAACTTGAGGCGGTAAAAATGCCGAGAGAAGCAAGAAAAAAGCTCATGCGGAATATATCACGTAATGCTCCGAGGGATAAACAAAGGATTATCTATCGGACAAGTCAGCAGGTTGACGGGTGTTAGTATTGGATTCGTTAGAAAACATTACTAACGCAGTCACTTGTATTCTTACAGAGGCACAGAACCGCCTAAAGTACATGATTATGGTAAGTATATGCATTATCATGATAGGGCACATGCATTTCATGTATGGTTTGGTGATGTATATGGAGGAAAGTTATAATGAATATATATATTGAAAAAATTATTTCATACGGCACTTATAAACATCCGCACTATTTAAACTTAAGAAATGATAGAGTCTATAATTTGCGTGAAGTTTTGTCAAAATTTCCTTATCAAAATCAGAAAGAAGTAGAGCAGTCCCAAAATTTTCTTCGGCTTTTTTATGTTGATTATAATGTGCTTGTACGAGAGTTTATTGAAAAGTATAACGACCCTGATTTAACCGAAGCTTCAAAAACTTGGACTGATGAAGATTGGTTTGATGTAGAATTTAGACGCTATATAGATGGAGATCGTCCATTAGAATATGCATGGTTTGAATATCATGATGACAGATTGCGTGAAGCTGCTATTGCATGGTGTGAGAAGAACAATCTCAGGTATTCAAAGAAAAAATATAAATGGTGATAACTTTTTAGTGATAACACAGTGGACGGCTCTGTGTGTTGACAAAAATAAACAAGTGATATAATTAACTTGAGGCGGTAAAAATGCCGAGAGAAGCAAGAAAAAAGCTCAAGCGGAATATATCACGTAATGCTCCGAGGGATAAACAAAGGATTATCTATCAGATTCGTTAAAAAAAATTACTAACGCATAACCGTCCCTTGTGTTCCAATACAACATTTGATAGTGTGTGCGTACTGTACATTTGTTTAATAAAGTGAGGTTTTCATTCATGAAAAAGAAAAAAATATTTATGTATTCTGTTGTTTTAATTCTGGTTTTAGTCAGTTTAATTTTTATTGCTATATGGTTTGATCTGAATAATCTGACTTCAAGGAGAATAAGTACAAACATTGAAATTGTTCACCTTGATGACTTGAAAGATACATATATCGAATCAGATAGTGATTTTGATTTGTACCACTTTGATAAAAATAAAATAATATTCATCTGTTTTAGTTTAAATAATAAATCCTCATATACATTAAGAAATGTTAAACTTAAGTATTATAGTTTCGATTATAGGTTTGAACGTATAGAAACAAATTTGCATGATGGTGGAGAAGTAATTGTAAATCCGAATTTTAACGATCAATATTCAATGCCTATTGTTATACATAAGAATATAGACGAAAATGCTTTCTTGAAAAGCTTAAAGTACGAGTTTGATTTTATGATCTTTAATAAATCTTTTTCGGTGACTAATTAATATTGCATTTTCTAACAGTTCTTTGATAATATAATTTTCCACATAACACAGGGGACGGTTCTGTGATAATTAACTTGAGGCGGTAAAAATGCTGAGAGAAGCAAGAAAAAAGCTCAAGCGGAATATATCACGTAATGCTCCGAGGGATAAACAAAGGATTATCTATCGGACAAGTCAGCAGGTTGACGGGTGTTAGTACCGGAATTATACCCATGTTTAAGAGTATTTCTGCAACTTTTAAGCGTTCGATTACATCTTCCGGTGTATTGGTTACTGCAATAACCACCATTTATAATTCTCTTTATAGCTATAGGGGTGCATTTGCATGAAAATAAAAAAATATTTAAAAAAAATATTAATAATAATCATAAGTATTGCTTTGTTATTGTTGTTATTATCGACTATGGTAAATAAAATGTTTAACGGAGGAATAAGATCATATAATGCATTGACCATTGAAGATGCGATTTGTCAAGAAACCGGTATCTTTAATTTGAACTATTTATGTGAACCAATTATTGTTGAAATTAAAAATAAGGAGATATGTATAGCCGTTTATTCAACTGATTCTGATAAAAATATACATTATGCTTTTGCTGAGAGAAAAGGCAATAAATATGCATATATTTATCAATATAGTTTTGAACCCACAGATATTACATCAGAATCTGCTCTAACTGCGTATGACATTTATAGTGGTTGTGATTTAGTAGTTGGTATTATGCCTCAAAGCAATAAAAAGATCGTAATAAATAATAAAATTGAAACAACTTATAAAAGCTTTGATTTTTATAATAAACATTATAATATTTGGTATACTGTAGTTGAAGACGGTGTCGATGGCATAGATATAATCAAATATAAATAAATTTTGCTTGCTATTAACAGTTAAGGAATCACTGATTAATACAAGCAGCCCTACTTGACGGTAAATTATTCCGTCATTTTGCCCAAAAATTTAAGGGAACCTCTGATTAAATCACGCTTAAGGCTTAATACTCATCTTGCTTGCAAATTTTCCGTAATACTTTGCCAAAATACTCGACAGAATGTTCAGCTTTCATGTCTGTAGGATAGTTGTTTATAGGTTGCAGCAATAATAACGGCGGAAACAATTGCGGTCAAAATGTCTGAAACCGGCATGGAATACAGCACACCGTCAAGACCAAAAAATAAGGGCAAAAGGAGCGCAAAGCCAACGCCGAACACAATCTCACGAATCATGGAAAGCATTGTTGAGGCAACTGCCTTTCCCATCGCCTGAAGAAAAATAAATGTCGCTTTATTTAAGCAGGCAAAAACAATCATGCAAAGATAGATTCTAAATGCTTTGACGGCAAATTCCGTGTAATAAACGCTTTCATTAGCTGAGCCAAAAATGCCAATTAGCTGACGAGGCAGAAATTCTACAACGAGCAAGGCAATCAGGCCGACGGCTGCTTCGCAAGTCAAAAGTAACGAAAATAGCTTTTTAACCCGCTCATGCCGCTTAGCTCCCATGTTGTATCCCACAATCGGAATGCAACCCGCCGCCATACCGATGTCGATGGAAATCACAATCTGAAACACCTTCATCACGATTCCTACAACCGCCATCGGAATCTGTGCATACATTTCCTGCCCGAAAACTGTATCCTGAGCACCGTATTTACGAATCATATTGTTGATAGCCGCCATGGCCGCCACCAGCGATATTTGAGAAAGGAAGCTGCAAATTCCAAGCGACAGCGTGTGTCCTGCAATATTTTTATTCCAACAAAAATCCTGTTTGGATAATTTTACCGACTTTGTATGCAGAATATATATCAGCGAAAGCAAAGCCGTAGCAATTTGACCGATGACCGTCGCCACAGCGGCGCCCATCATGCCCCAGTGAAAGCAGAAAATGAAAATCGGATCGAGAATAATGTTGAGTATGGCTCCAAACAGTGTAGAAGTCATCGCAAATTTTGGGCTTCCGTCCGCACGGATAATGGGATTCATTGCCTGGCCGAACATATAGAACGGGATACCGAGAGAAATATAAAAGAAATATTCTTTTGAAAGCGTAAAGGTTTCCTCGTTGACAGTTCCGCCAAATACCGTAATGATCGGCGTGGAAAAAAGAAGATATATTGCACAAAGAAAAATGCTGCTGACGATAGTCATCAACACCGAAAGTCCGATACTGTTTCCGGCGGCCTTTTTGTTTCCTTTTCCCAGATTCAGGCTGACAAATGCACAGCAGCCGTCCCCAATCATGACGGCAATTGCCAGCGCAATCACCGTAAGGGGAAACACCACAGTATTGGCAGCGTTGCCATAGGAGCCGAGATAACTTGCATTGGCGATAAAAATTTGGTCAACAATGTTGTAAAGTGCACCTACGAGCAGTGAGATAATACAGGGTACGGCATATTTACCCATGAGTTTGTTCACCTTCTCCGTGGCAAGATAAGATTGATTTTTTACCATAAAGATACCTCCCAATAAACGCAGAAACGGCGCAAGTTCCAAAGTTGGACTTACGCCGTTTCAGCTACACACTAATAATATTATATCAGATATTCAGTTTTTTTGCAAAGGCAATTTTGCACAAAAATTATGCCGTAACCTGCCGGTTAACATTCCGATTCTTAATGTCTTTTGCAAACAGCAGCTTGAACGCAGTGCGTACAAATGGTTGAATAAAGAAAAGCTGAGTGAAAAATGCAAACGGAAAATTAAAACATATAAGTTTAAGCCATTCGGCAAGAAGCGTCCACAGGTTAAACCCGTCTTGATAGTTATAATAAAGAAAGGCGGCAATAAAGCTCATGGCGGG
>CANQLQ010000127.1 GCA_947624755.1 uncultured Clostridia bacterium
ATAGACTTCTTTTCGCGGGGTTCATTTGACGTTAAATATAAATTTGTCCCGCGTAACTCCTGCGGGCGATGCCCGTGGGCGACCACACGGGGTCGCCCCTACGCGTGCATTTGTGTTAGTATCAAAACTTATATAAATCTTTCCCATACAAGTCCTGCGGACGATGCCTGCTAATTATAATTTTTACAGTTAACAACGCAAGTCGTTTCGCGGCGTAAGAGTAAAAGCCTGTATAAACTACTTCGCGTAATTCCTGCGGGCGATGCCCGCCTGAGCGTTAGATTTAATCAGAGCTTCCTTAATAACCTTAATTACGTTTCGGTCATATTTTTTACTATGTTTTTGCAAATATACCTTTAAATTTTAGCTCAAAAGCAAAAATGTATTTCGGACAAAAAAATAAGGAGCTTTCGCAAATAAATATTTTTTGAAAAATCCATTGTAAATAATAAACAAAAAAT
This sequence comes from uncultured Clostridia bacterium, assembly GCA_947624755.1. GTDB lineage: Bacteria > Bacillota > Clostridia > Oscillospirales > Acutalibacteraceae > UBA6857. The sequence goes on from CANQLQ010000127.1 coordinate 462, forward strand.
CCAGAGAAAGTTTAACCTAATCTCTGAATTTTTGTTATTATTGTACAAGCTATTCATGATTTGTTAATGCCATGCGCCTTGAATACTTATTTGTGGTATTTTGTGCCGGCTGAAATCTGAGCGGCTCTGTAAATTTGTTCAAGAAGCATAACTCTTGCAAGCTGATGAGGAAAGGTCATTTTGCTCATTGAAAGCTTGACATGGCTTTTCGCTTTGACTTCGTCGCACAGACCGAATGAACCGCCGATAATAAACACAACACGGCTTATGCCCGAAACTGCAAGCTTGTCAAGCTGACTGCTGAGTTCGGTTGAAGAATACTGCTTGCCTTCAATGCACATCGAGTAAACTTTTGCGCCGTTCGGAATTTTTTCCAAAATTGCTTTTCCTTCGGCTTTGAGCGCATTTTCAATTTCTTTCGGTGTCGGATTGTCCGAAAGCTTTTCTGGCGTAAGCTCAATAATGTTCAATTTTAAAAGACCGGAAAGTCTTTTTTTGTATTCCTCACAGGCATCACAAAGATATTTTTCTTTGAGCTTACCGACGCAGATTACCGTAACATTTACCATTGTCAGAACCTCACTATATCACCAAGGTTTTCTTTCGGATTTACCTTCAAAGTATAGTCTCTGTCAAGAACGGCGCCTGTTTCGCAAATCGCCGCATAGCTTGTCTGATACGCAAGGTCGGGAATGTTGTTCTTTTCGCTTAAATGGCCGAGAAAAAGCCTCGTTGTTCCTCTTTCAACGAGTTGAGAAACAGCCTCGGAGCAAGCCTCGTTTGAAAGATGTCCTCTGTCCGATAAAATTCTTCTTTTAAGATAATACGGATATATTCCGTTTTCAAGCATTCCGATATCGTGGTTGGATTCAATCATTACAAGGTCACAGCCGATTAGATTATTCATAATCTTATTCGTCATACAGCCGATATCCGTTGCGACTGCCGCTTTTCTTTCATCGGGAAATTCGACCGTAAAACCACAGCTTTCGTTGCCGTCGTGGGGTGTTTCAAAGCTTTGGACGATAAGGTCGCCGACTTGTGTTTTATCGTTTCTTCCGATAATGTGGCAGGGAAATTTTCCGTTTAATATTTCCGCTTCTGCAAGCCCTTCCATAGTACCTTCGGTTGCATAAACCGGTATGCCGAAAGAAGAGGCAAGCAAACGTATTCCTCTGATGTGGTCGGTATGTTCGTGCGTTACAAAGATTGCGGAAATTTTTGAAGGGTCAATATCTCTTGAAATAAGAGCCTCTTTGATTCTCTTTGCGCTGACGCCGGCGTCAATAAGTATTCCGGTTTTGCCGGAAGCTATATAAGTGGAATTTCCCGAGCTGGAAGAAAAAAGAGAGCAAAATTTTGCCAAATTTATCAGTCCTTAAAATGTAATATACACTATAATATTAGGCTTTCGCAACAGAGGGGCGGCCCTATGTGGTCGCCCCCAAAACAATTTTAATTTTAAGAAAAGAACCAACCTTTACAAACAGTCTTTTTCCGAAAGCACAGACCGGTCTATAGGCGAAGCGACTTGCGTTATAAACTATAAAAGTTTTAATCGGCGGAAACAGTACCTACACAATTTATAAATAATTAAATTGCAAAAGTCCCGTTTTTTGGCAAACGCCTAATAAATAATCGCTCGCTTAGCCAGCAGCATGATTTTTGTTTTCTTCATCATCTGCAAAATTTTTACGGTAAATATCTGCACCGAGTTCTCTGAATTTTTCGACATAGTTTTCATAGCCCCGGTCGATATAGTCAATATCTTCAATTTCAGTCGTTCCCCTTGCACAAAGTCCGGCAATAATCATTGCCGCGCCTGCACGAAGGTCGTCTGCACGCACCGGAGCGCCGGTAAGTTCGGATACACCCTGGAAAACGGCGATTGTTCCGTCAACTTGAACATTAGCGCCCATTCTGATAAGCTGGTCTGCATATCTGAAGCGGTTATCCCAAACTCCTTCGGAAACAATACTCGTTCCGTTGGCAATTGAAAGAAGCACGCTTATCTGCGGCTGCATATCGGTAGGAAATCCCGGGTGAGGCATGGTTTTGACGTTGATATGTTTAAACTTTCCGTTTGATTCAACTCTTATACTTTCGTCATACTCTGTTATCATTACACCGCATTCTATAAGCTTTGCCGAAATCGACTCAAGGTGCTTCGGGATAACATTTTTAATAAGGACATCTCCGCCTGTAACTGCGGCGGCAAGCATATATGTTCCCGCCTCGATTTGGTCAGGGATAATTGAATAAGTGCAGCCGTGAAGTTCTTTTACGCCGTGAATTTTGATAACATCTGTACCTGCGCCCCTTACGTCTGCGCCCATTGCGTTAAGAAAGTTTGCAAGGTCAACGATGTGCGGTTCTTTGGCGGCATTTTCAATAATTGTAAGTCCTCTTGCCTTAACTGCGGCAAGCATGATGTTGATGGTTGCGCCGACCGAAACCTTATCCATATAAACCGCGCTGCCGATGAGAGTATCGGCATAGGCATTTATCATTGCGTTTTCAACCGTTGCCGTTGCGCCGAGAAGCTCAAAGCCTTTAATGTGAAGGTCAATAGGTCTTACACCAAAGTTGCAGCCGCCGGGAAGGGCAACCTTCGCACGCTTGAAACGACCGAGAAGCGCACCGATAAGGTAATAGGAAGCGCGAAGCTTCTTTGCCATTTCATAAGGCACAATGTAGGAATTTACACCCCTGGTATCAATTTCAATTGCGTGTTTGTTTATCATTCTGATTGACGCGCCCATATTGTTTAAAATTTTTATCATACAGGAAACGTCGCTTATATTCGGTATGTTTTCAATGCGGCATACGTCCTGGCAAAGTAGGGTTGCGGGAATAATGGCAACAGCAGCGTTTTTTGCGCCGCTTATTTCAACTTCACCGGATAATCTGTTACCGCCATGGATAACCAGCTTTTCCAAAAATATCTCCTCTTTCCGTTTTCAATTGAACGCTTTTTGGCGTTCTTTTAACCGGAAAAATAAATTTCCATTATGTAAGCCAAATAAATAACATCGGCTATTGGCGAACAAATTTTCGCAAAAACAGAGTGTACAAGGCGCACTCTTTCATTAAACCTTATGTATTATACCATTCAAAACCAAAAAAGAAAAGGGCTTTTTCATATTTTGGTAAAACAAACAAAAAAATAATAGAGGTTTATGTTATTTTTGACAAACTTTTTCTATTTTCAACATAACAGTTGTTCTTGTCGTTGTTCTTATTCTTTACCTTTTTTACAGTTAAACTCAAAAGAAATTAATCCTTTTTTCATATGTTTTGGTTAATATGATTTACATATTTTTCTATTTATGGTAAAATTATATAACAATAAATTGTTTTAGGGAAGTAAGCAAATTGAAAGCACCACTCGCAGACAGAATAAGACCTAAGACCGTTGACGAAATGGTAGGTCAAAGACATCTTCTTGAAAAAGGAAAAGCGCTTAGAAATATAATAGATTCCGGGGACCTGCCAAACCTTATTTTCTACGGACCGTCCGGTATAGGCAAAACAACGCTTGCGTCTGTTATTGCACGAAACACCAACCGTAAATTTTACAAGCTAAACGGCACTTCGGCGTCAACGGCGGACATAAAAGACATCGTATCTCAAATAGATACCCTTGCCGCTATGAACGGAATATTGCTTTACCTTGACGAAATTCAGTATTTCACAAAAAAACAGCAGCAGACTCTTCTTGACTATATTGAAAAAGGCGAGATAACCCTTATAGCTTCAACAACAGAAAATCCATACTTCTACATACACAATGCCATTCTCAGCCGTTCAACTGTTTTTGAGTTCAAAAGCGTAACTGCCGAAGATATAATTCCCGCCGTAAAACGCGCATTTAAATTTCTTGAAGAAGAAAAAAATATAGAAATTAATGTTGAAGACGGCGTTATAAAACACATAGCTTACGCTTGCGGCGGAGACGTCAGAAAAGCCATGAATTCGGTCGAGCTTTCGCTTCTTAGCACAGCGGAAAAAGACGGAAAATATTTCATCACACTTGAAAAAGCAAAAGAGCTTACCCAAAAAAGCTCAATGAAATATGACCGTGACGGTGACGAACACTATGATATTCTTTCGGCTTTTCAAAAATCTATGCGCGGTTCGGACTCAAATGCCGCTTTGCACTATCTTGCAAGACTGCTCGAAGCCGGCGATATGCCGTCGGCAATGAGAAGGCTTATGGTCTGCGCCTGCGAGGACGTCGGGCTTGCTTATCCGCAAATTATTCCAATCATAAAAGCTGCCGTTGACGCCGCCTTAATGCTCGGTCTGCCCGAAGCGAGAATACCTCTTGCCGACGCTGTTGTTCTCGTCTGCAACAGTCCGAAGTCCAATTCCGCTTATCTTGCCTATGATGCGGCGGCTTCGGATATCAGAAAAGGCAAAAGCGGCCCCATACCGAGACAGCTGCAAAACAAGCACTATGACGGAGAGGACAACCAAAACAAAGGGCAGTTCTATCTTTATCCCCACGATTATCCTAATCATTATATCCCTCAGCAGTATTTGCCCGATGAAATCAAAGACCGTGTTTATTATATTCCGGGCGAAAACAAAACTGAACAGGCATTTGTCAAATATTGGAAAAATATCAAATGAAAGCAGGCGCTCATATGAGAAAAATTAAACTTAGCGGTGCGAACAATGCCCGTGATTTTGGCGAAACGGTCAACAAAGAAGGCAAAAAGATAAAAAGCGGCTGTTTTCTGAGAAGCGAACGCCTGAGCAATATTTCCGACACGGACGCAAGCATTCTTTTCGGACGGTACAACCTTCGTACCGTAATTGACCTTCGCACCAATGTTGAAAGAGCGGACGACCCTGACAAAGAAATATGGGGAGTAAAGAATATTCACGTTCCGCTTTTCAATGAAGAAGTATTGGGTATTACTCACGAAAACAATATTGACAAAAGAAAAATGCTCGATAACCTGCCTGACCTTAAAGAGCTTTACAAGGTTCTTGTGCTTGACGAAAACTGTGTTCCTGCGCTGAAAAAAGTTTTTGAAATCATTACAAGCGCAAAAGACGGGGAAGCTGTTCTTTGGCATTGTACGGAAGGTAAGGACAGGTGCGGTCTTGTTTCGGCTTTATTTTTGTTTATGCTCGATGTTGATAAAGAGGTTATAATTGAAGATTATCTTCTGACTAACGAAGCGGCGGAAAAAAGAGCGAGAAAGTATCGCTTTCTTGTAAAATATCTACTTCGTCAACCGGAAAAAGCCGACATTGTTTATGATTTATACAGGGCAAAGGCAGAATATATTGATAACGCTCTCGATGCTGTTGAAGAAACCTACGGCAGTATTGACTCTTTTCTCAGAGATAGACTTGGGATAACCGACGAAATCAAAGAGAAAATGAAAAAGAGATATCTTTGCAGAGACTCCGGCAAATAATTTAATACCGAATACGGTGGGCATCGCCCACAGGAATTACGCAGGGTAGATTTATGTATACTTTTACTCTTACGCCGCGAAACGACTTGCGTTGTTAACTATAAAATTTTTGTAAGCAGGAATCGTCCGCAGGAATTATACGGAGAATAAGCTCGCGTAGGGGCGACCCCATGTGGTCGCCCACGGGCATCGCCCGCAGGAGTTACGCGGGT
>CANQLQ010000128.1 GCA_947624755.1 uncultured Clostridia bacterium
GAGCGCAGCCGTACGTCAGCATGTTTCTTTTGGAACTTTTCTTTCAAAAGAAAAGTTCGCCGACGGCAGTCAAAACCAATAATTTGCACAAATTAAGGAATCAACGGAAAAACACTTTGTTACTAATTTGGAAGTAACTTAAAATCCAAGGTTCTGTCGCCTTTATGCGATTTATGAAAAATTTAATTTGCGACAGCCCCGAGTATTTTGGCAAAGTATTACGGAATAATTTACCGTCAAGCAGAGCGGCTTGTATTAATCAGTGATTCCTTATGCCCTAAGCGTGATTTAATCAGAGGTTCCTTAAGGTTCTCTTAGCTTTAAGTTCTCTTTCCGCCTGCGGCAAACGAAGATAAACCGGCATAAGTTCAGCCGCTTGAAGAAGCTTCTTTTCTTCAAAATTTTTCATTGCCGCAAAAGCAACGCTTGCCGCGTTTTGATATCTTATAACCGGCGGCGCAATATCGTAGCCGAGAGCCTTTTGGCAAATTTCGGCAGCGTCGCCGACAAAGACGATTTTCTTGTCAAAGGTTTTGAGCTTATCGGCAAGCTCGGAAATTTTTATCGCTTCGTCCTCGGTAAGTCTTTTTACATTTTCGCCGTTTATTTCAAAAATCGCCGTGTAAACCTGAGCGCATCTTGCGTCCATAACAGGACATGCGATTATATCCCGGCCGAGAAGGTTATACGCAAGTCCCTCAAGAGTTGAAACGGCAATGCATTCTTTTTGAAGTCCATCGGCAAGACCCTTTATTGTGGCAATACCGATTCTGATTCCGGTAAATGAACCCGGGCCCACGCAGCAGGCAAAATAGTCAATGGATGACAGTTCGGTTTCGCTGTTTTTAAGGGCTGAATCTATCATCGCAAGAAGAGTTCTTGAGTGAGTCAGACCTGCATTGGTGCTGCAAAGGCTAATAACCTTTTCATCTTGTGTTATTGCAGCGCTTGCACAGACCGCGCTTGTGTCAACAGACAAAATTTTCATATTCACCTTGTCCTTCAATTTTTATAATTCTTTCGTTGTCGGTTTCACCTCGTGAAATTTCAACCCGAATAGTATTTTCGGGAAGAGCGTTTTCAATATTTTCGCTCCATTCACAAGCGAGAATACCGCCTGTTTCATAGTAATCGAAAAATCCGGTTGAATAAAGGTCGTACCAGCTTTCAACGCGGTACATATCGAAATGATAAAGGGTGACCTTTCCGCGGTATTCATTTACGAGCGTAAAGGTAGGGCTTGAAACGTCGGCGTCAATACCCAAACCTTTTGCAAGACCGCGGGTAAAGGCTGTTTTTCCCATTCCGAGACCACCGAAAAAAGCGACAACAACAGGTCCTTGGAGTTTTTTCCCCATGCGTAAAGCGAAGTCCTGCGTTTCTTCAACGCTTTCGGTTTTCACCTCGAACATAACTTACCACCCTTTGAAAGATTTTACTGTTTAATTGTACCATAAATTTTTAATAAGTCAACTTTGCGACTTGAAATATTATTTTAAAGCTTATATAATAATTATTGCTTATAATATAGCATAGCTTTCTTTTACACTCTGATTTAATCAGGTTCTTTAATATACAAGTACAAAACATAGGAAGTGATAAATTGGCTTTGAAAACAGTTAAAAAGTTAATAAAAGAAACCGACAAATGGTTTTTGCTTATATGTACATTGCTTTCGGCTTTCGGTACGGTAATGGTCGCAAGCGCAACAAAAAGAACGCTTGACGAAGGCGAGTTTATTTCCCGTGACGCAAAAGTCATGATACTTGCTTTTGCTATCGGCTTTGTTATGTGTATGGTCATTTCGTTCATAGATTATGATATTATTCTGAAGCTTTGGCCTGTAATAGCCGGCGGCACGCTTATTCTTATGCTGCTTTTGTTTCCGTTTGGTGAAGCGTTAAACGAAGCGCGTCCGGACGCAAGATTATGGCTGAAAATTACAAGTTCTCTTTATTTCCAGCCTTCAGAGCTTTTAAAAATAGGGTTTATAGTTACCTTTTCTTATCATTTAAGTAAAGTTAAAAATGACATTTCAAGCATTAAAAATGTACTTCTTCTTTGTATTCATGCGGCAATACCGATAGGTCTTGTTGTTATAACCGGAGATATGGGATCCGCCCTTATATTTATTCTTATGTTTATCGGAATGATGTTTGTTTCGGGTGTTCATTGGCTGTATTTTCCTGCGGGACTTCTTGCCGTTGCCGCAGTTTCTCCTATAGTATGGTTCAAGGTTTTCGACGATATCCAGCGAAATCGTATTCTTGCCCTTATTCACCCGGAAGACTATCCGAAAGAGATCTATCAGCAGCTTCAGGCGCTCAACGCAATGAAAGAGGGCGGCTTTTTCGGCACGGGTCTTTTCAAGGGTCCGTTTACCCAAAGCAACTCTATACCCGAAAGCCAGAACGATATGATTTTTTCATTGATTTGCGAAGAGCTTGGCTTTATCGGCGCAGCAGCGCTTGTACTACTTTTTATTCTTCTTGCCGTAAGAATAATTTATGTTGCAAGGCGCTCGAATAATTTTGCGGCTTTAATGCTTTGTTACGGCGTTATGCTGATGATACTTTCTCAGGCAGTGGTAAATATCGGAATGTGTACAATGCTTCTTCCGGTTATCGGAATTACGCTTCCGTTTATCAGCGCAGGCGGTTCTTCAACGGTAAGTCTTTATATTGCGGTAGGACTTGTACTAAGCGTCTATCGAAGCGGTTCAGGCTTCGGCTACGATAACGACTACCGCTTCTCCAGAATCTCAAGAACTTAGCATCGGCACGCATGGCGTGGCGGACATCGTCCGCAGGAATTACGCGGGTTGGATTGATGTAAGCCTTTACTGCTTGCCCCACGGCACGGCTTAGTGCTGAACCTATTTTTTGCAATTTTCAATCTAAGCAACTTTGCCTCCCCTGAAAGGGGAGGTGGCGGACATCGTCCGCAGGAATTACGCGGGGCAGTTTGGAGTAAACATTTACACACATACCACGGCACAGCTTGGTGCTGAACCTATTTTTTGCAATTTTCAATCTAAGCAATTTTGCCTCCCCTGAAAGGGGAGAGGTCAGACATCGCCTGCGTCAGATTTTTCACATTTCTATAATACAATTATTGTTGGGGTAGGGAAGCAAAAAAGAAACAAAATAATAAAGAAAACAATGCCATATAGCATAAAGTTGCGCGATAGTTGCTGGCGCAACCGGTATTTTATTTGCTATACTGTGTCAGGAAAAACAGAAGGGAGACAGTAATATGGCTTACGCACCGACTATACTTTTCTTTGTAATTCTTAACCTTGTGATTTTTGCAGGATTAGGCTTTCTCCTCTACCTGCTGATAAAGGCTTTGAGGAAATATAAGTCTGACCCCGCAAGAAAGGAAAAAGTGGAAAAAGAAAAATCATTAGGCGAAGTTCTGAAAAAGCACCGAATGGATTGCAGCATGACTCAAGAGTTTGTTGCACAGACTCTTGGAGTCAGCCGACAGGCGGTATCCAAATGGGAAAGCGGTCGCTCGGCTCCCAGCACAACGAATCTTATGGCTTTGGCCAAGCTCTTTGGCATATCGCCGGAAGATTTGCTGAAAGAAGTGCAATAAAACGCCGTCTGTCGTTCACGCCGCACAACTGAATATTTTCACATAAGCGCGTATTTTCGGTCTTTGAGAACAGGCGCTTTTTGTACTCTAAAACGCACGTTTCAAAGAAATCGGGAGCTGCCCTTACTGCGACAGCTCCCTTTTATAAAATAATTCAATATATCTTAATTTTCATATCTTAATTTTCGTTTTCCGCCTTGCTTCTTGCCTGTCTTACATAATCATAAACAGGTTCAAGTTTTTCCTTTGTGAGCGGATACGCAAACTTCATAAGAATGAAAACAAGAGTGTATACGATCATCGGAATAAGTGTGCATACGAAAAGAATACCTTCACCGACGCCCTCAATATAACCCATATTGCCCATTTCGGCGCCGTTGTATCCCGCAACCTTGCTCAAAAGAAGAAGTCCGCCTGAATCCGCCGCCGTCTGACCGAGCTTGCGGCAGAAGGTGTAAACGGCATAGATAGCGCTTTCCGAGCGAAGACCGGTTTTGTATTCCTGATAGTCGATAACGTCGGCAACAACAGCCCAGTTCGTGATGCTTACGAATGAATAACCGAAGCCGATGATGAAAAGGAAAATCATAAACACAGCAGGTGCACTGCCGGTTCTTTCACATTTTGGAACAATGAAGAACATAAGAATTGAAGCCAGAGCCGAGAAAAATGTTCCGACGCCGCAAAGCTCCTTTTTACCGAAGCGTTTTACAAGCTTGGGCATAAAGAGGATAAGGCAGACCATAGGCAGATAGTTTGCAATTGTGCCTATGATTGAAAGGTTTGTGTTTTCAAAATAGTTCTTGTAAAGATACTGATTGAGCGAAGCAAACTGAAGCTGACCGCTGATGAGAATGCCTGCAAGAGCAACAGAAACGAACGGACGGCTTTTGAGCATTCCGAGATAGGTTTTCTTCATATCCACGTTTGGATTTTCTTCCGAAGGTATACGCTCTTTTGTTGACTTGAAGCAGGCAAGATAGAATATAATTGCAAGAACGCCCATAACGACAGCGAAAATCAGCATACCTTTTCCGTCAGCAACTTTATAGGTTGAAACTGTTCCGTCGGCGGCCGTTACAGATGTCTTTTTATAGATGATAAGAGGGGCGACAAGAAGCGGAGCGGCGCCGCCGATTCCGCCGCCGATTGAACGGAAAGTTGAAAGAAGGGTTCTTCCGTCCGGGTCGTCGGTAATAACCGAAGCCAGTGAACCGAACGGAATGTTCATTCCTGTATAAAGCATACCGAACAGTATGTATGTAATATACGCAAGGACAAGAATCAATGTCTGACTTTGGGTGAATTTGCTGAAATCAACAAAGCAAAGAATTGCTGAAATTCCGAGCGGAACGCAAAGCCATTTTAGATAGGGACGAAATTTGCCGTCTTTGCTCGGCCTTTTTTTCGCCACAATATAACCCCAAATCGGGTCGTTTATGGCGTCCCACAGCCTTGTAAGCAGCAAAAGAGAAGCGATTTTCTCTTCTGCAATTTTAAGAACGTCGGTATAGAACACCTTTAGGAAGGACGAAACATAGGTAAGCACAAACAGGTTGCCGCCGTCACCGAGCATATATCCTAAGCCTTCCTTTATTCCGATTTTGTTCGGGTGTTCATTTACCGGATTGACAGATGATGTCTTTTTAGACATTTTGTATCTCTCCTTTTAAAAGAATCTTTTTTCATAAATGATAAATAAAAAATTCCCCTGAATATTCATAACAAAAGAATAACATTTAAAAAACAAAATTACAAGGGATTTGGCAAATATAAATAGACGTTAAACCTTATCTTGTCAGGTTGCATATAAGTCAAAGTCTAAATTTGTAAAAATTGCACATAGAGTATTTTTATGCATAAAATTTACATTAATATTTTCTGTGAGAATCTCAAAAAGCACTTGACAATTGAAGCCTTTTATTGTATCTTTGTAGAGAAATGACTGGTTGATTCACCAAATTAAGGTGGGGAGACAAGCCATAATTACGGTAAGCGTTAAATGAAAGACGCAACCAACATTGAAAGGAGTAAAACTCATGAAAAAAGAACTCAAAGTAGTTGCCGTAGTTCTCGTAGCACTTATCGTTTTCTTATGTGGCTTCGGTCTCGGCGCATCAAAGGGTATCACAATCGGTCTCAAAGTTGAGGGCGGCGCATCTCAGGTTGTAGCCCCGACGTCACCTCCGCTCACAACGTCGGCACCGGTCACAACAGCAGCTCCGGTCACAACAGCAGCGCCGGCAGGCGACACAACAGCAGCGCCGGCAGGTGACACAACAGCAGCACCGGCAGGCGACACAACAGCAGCGCCGGCAGGCGACACGACAGCAGCTCCGGCAGGCAACGCAGGCGTACCGTCAACAAAAGAAGAAATCGTTGCAAAATACAACGAAGTTGTTAATGCGGCAAAGAATCTTCAAAACGGTACTCTTCACAAGACAAGTAACGTAAATATTGAAATTACTGACCTTCCCGTT
>CANQLQ010000129.1 GCA_947624755.1 uncultured Clostridia bacterium
ACGTCAGCAATGTTTCTTTTGGAACTTTTCTTTCAAAAGAAAAGTTCGCCGACGGCAGTCAAAACCGATAATTTGCATAAATTAAAACAAAAAAGCTCAAACCCAAAATCAAGAAGATAAAGACTAATCTACACAATCAACGCAAAAACACTTTGTCACTAATTTGGAAGTTTCTTAAATTTCTCGTTAATACTTTGTGTATTGCCGAGTATTTTGTCAAAGTATTACGGAAATTAGTAAGCAAGATGAGCATTAAGCATTAGGCGTGATTTAATCATATATTACTTAAATCTTTTCAACGGAAAGGAAAAGCTATGATAAGCAAGGAAATCGAAAAAATACTTCCGCTTGTGCAAAAGCCCGGAAGATACACCGGCGGAGAACTTAACAGTATAACAAAAGACAAATCAAAGGTGGATATCCGCTATGCATTCTGTTTCCCCGACAGCTATGAAATCGGAATGTCTCATCTCGGAATAAAAATTCTTTACTCCGCCGCAAATGCCCGTGATGACGTATGGTGCGAAAGGGTATTTGCCCCATGGCACGATATGGAAGAAGAAATGAGAAAAAGGAATCTTCCCCTTTATGCTCTTGAAAGCGGAGATCCCCTTTATGAATTTGATCTTATCGGCTTTACTTTGCAATATGAGCTTTCGTATACCAATGTTCTCAATATGCTTGACCTTGGCGGACTTCCCGTAAAGGCCGCGGACAGATGCAGTCTTACGCCGATAGTTATCGGCGGTGGTCCTTGCGTATGCAATCCCGAACCGCTTGCGGAGTTCTTTGATTTGTTTACTCTCGGTGAAGGCGAAGAGGTTACAGACGAAGTTTTTGACCTTTTGAAGCAGTGTAAGAAAAACGGTTCAACCAAGGAAGAATTTCTAAGAAAAGCCGCTCAAATCGAGGGAATATATGTCCCGTCGCTTTATGAAACAGACTATAACGAAGACGGCACTGTCAAGGCGGTTACGGCTAAAGACGGAGCGCCTGAAAAGGTTACGAAACGCATTATATCCGACCTTGATAAGGTACATTACCCGGACAAGTTTATTGTTCCTTATATTGAAGTTGTTCACGACAGAGTAGTTCACGAAATTCTTCGCGGCTGTATCCGCGGCTGCCGTTTTTGTCAGGCAGGTTTTCTTTACAGACCGATAAGACTTAAAAGTCCCGACACCATTAACGACCAATGCAAGCGGCTTTGCGAAGTGACAGGCTATGATGAAATTTCGCTTTCATCGCTAAGCACCAGCGACTATACCCGCCTTGAAGAGTTACTTGACAAAATGCTTTCGTGGACTATACCCGAAAAAATAAACATTGCTCTGCCGTCACTTCGTGTTGACAACTTTTCCGACAGTCTTATGGAAAAACTAAACAAGGTAAGACGAAGCGGACTTACCTTTGCCCCCGAAGCAGGTACGCAAAGACTTCGTGACGCGATAAACAAAAACGTCACCGAAGAAGAAGTCCTTCGCACTTCGGCAAAAGCGTTTTCGGGCGGCTGGACTTCTGTTAAGCTTTATTTTATGCTCGGACTTCCGACTGAGACCTATGATGACGTTGCAGGTATTCCCGCTCTTGCTCAAAAGGTTGTAAATGAATTTTACAACAATCCCGACAAGCCCGGCGGCAAAGGCTGTCAGGTTTCAATCAGTGTTTCATCTTTTGTGCCGAAGCCGTTTACTCCTTTTCAATGGGAGCCGCAGGATACAAGAGAAGAACTCATTAACAAACAAAAATATCTTCTTTCAAATGTTAAGACAAAAAAGATATCAGTCAGCTATCATAAAGTTGAGATTAGTTTTCTTGAAGGGGTTTTTGCCCGCGGCGACAGAAGGCTTTGCAAGGCGGTCGAATACGCATGGAGACACGGTTGTAAGTTTGACAGCTGGGACGACAGCTTTAAGTTTGATGTATGGCTTAAGACTTTTGAAGACCTTGGCATTGATCCTCTTTTCTATACGTCAAGAAAAAGAGCTTTTGATGAAATTCTTCCGTGGGATCATCTTGATTTCGGTATTCGCAAAAAATTCCTTATTGACGAAAATCTCAAGGCTCACAAGAATGAAACAACACCGCATTGCCGCATAAAATGTTCGGCGTGCGGAGCAAGTAAACTCAACGGAGGAAATTGCGATGCGATGCGTTCGGATATGGTTTAACAAAGTCGGCATGAGCCGTTATATTTCTCATCTTGACCTTATGCGCACAATGACAAGAGCTGTCCGCCGTTCAAAAATACCGCTTTGGTACACCGAGGGCTTCAATCCCCATCCGTATATGACCTTTTCGCTTCCGCTTTCGCTCGGAATGGAAAGCGTATGCGAATCTATGGATATCAAAATTGAAGGTGAAATTACAAACGAAGAAATTTTTTCTTCGCTCAAAGCCGTTATGCCGGAAGGGATTGAAATAACTGCGGTTACCGAACCTGTGCTTGACCCGAAATTTATTGCTTTCGGCAGATTTGACATAAGATTTTACGGTATGGAAGACCCGCAAAGATTTAAAGAAGCTGTTTGTGATATGCTCGGCGGCACAGAGCTTATTGTTCAAAAACTCGGCAAAAAGGGCAGAAAAAAGGTTTATAAAGATATCAACCTTTTGCAGTACATAAAAAGTGCCGAAGTAAAAATAAACGGCGAAGAAGTTCTTTTGACTGTTGTTCTTCCTGCCGGCAGCGCCATAAATGTCAATCCGTCGCTTCTTGCCGATGAAATAAAAAAAAGAGAAGGCGACGGCATAGGCTATGTGACAGTCAGAAAAAATCTTTTGACGGAAAAAATGGAAGATTTCCGATAAAATCTCAAAAAATGCTTGCATTTATAAATTTAGTGTGGTAAAATATTCGAGCATATGCAGACGAATTTTAGTCAAAACTTTAAAGCGGTCCTCTGTCGAAATTTCGGCATGAACGTGGCAGAATTCAGGAGGATTTAAAAAATGGACGCACTTAAACTCATCTCAGATTCAAGCCTCAAAGCAGAAGCTCCCGAAATCAACATCGGCAGCACCGTTCGTGTTCACGTTAAAATCCGTGAAGGCGAAAGAGAAAGAATCCAGGTATTTGAAGGCACAATCATTGCAAAGAAGGGCAGCGGCATTTCTTCAACATTCACTGTTCGTCGTGTTTCTTACGGTGTTGGTGTTGAAAGAGTTTTCCCTGTTCATTCACCGAATGTTGCAAAGGTTGAGGTTGTCAGAAACGGTAAAGTTCGCAGAAGCAAGCTTTATTATCTTCGTGACAGAGTTGGTAAGGCAGCAAAGGTTAAAGAAAAACTGTAATTTGCTGTTGATGAAAATGAGAGTGGGGGCAGCGGCTCCCTCTTTTGTTTTAAATTAAGGAAGCGCTGATTAATTCAGGGTAGCTTGTATTAATCAGTGATTCCTTAATATCATTTTAAGTTATAACTTAATAATCTGTCATATACTTTTATAAATTACTTCTTCTAAGGAGTTAAGCAAATGGAAGATATTGCAAAAAAAGAAAAGAAGGAACAAACCTTTAAAGATAAAATTATTATAAATTTTTATGATTTTGCGTCTGTAATCGCTTCGGCAATTGTTACTATCGCGATTATTTTCACCTTTGTTTTCCGTGTTGTAGGTGTAGTCGGCACTTCGATGGTTCCGACTCTTCACGACGGTGACTGGCTGTTGGTTTCGGCTTATGACGCAAATCCGTCCTACGGTCAGGTGATAATCATCACTCAGCCAAACTGGTTCGATGAGCCTATAGTAAAACGAATTATTGCAACCGAAAATCAAGTAGTAGATATTGATTTTACAACCGGTGAAGTTTTTGTTGACGGCAATCTTCTCAACGAGCCGTATATAAACAATGAAACAATCAACAACGAAGGAATCGAATTTCCGCTCACAGTGCCGAAGGGCTGCGTTTTTGTAATGGGCGATAACCGCCAGGGTTCAACCGACAGCCGCAGCGATAAAATAGGCTTTATCAAAGAAGAGTATATAATGGGTGTTGTAAAATACAGAATGTTCTCCACCGATGCGGCTACAGGGCAGCTTAAGCTAAATAAATTAAGCGACTGGAAATTGGCACAATATAAATAACAGCTATGGGGCTGTCGCGACCCCATGTGGCCGCCCACGGGCATCGCCCACAGGAATTACGCGGTGGGCATCGCCTGCACAAGTTACGCGTGTTGGATTGATGTAAGCCTTTACTACTTGCCCCACGGCACGGCTTAGTGCTGAACCTATTTTCATAATTTTTTGATTAAGCAATTTTGCCTCCCCTGAAAGGGGAGGTGTCACACGCAGTGTGACGGAGGGGGGGCGGACATCGCCCACAGGAATTACGCGGGATAGAAATTATATAAAAATATAATTTCACGCCGCGAAAACACTTTGTCACTAATTTGGGTGTTTCTTATAATTCTTGTTAATACTTTTTGTATTGCCGAGTATTTTAGCAAAGTATTACGGAAAATTTGCAAGCAACAAGAGTATTAATCAGTGATTCCTTAGTTATTTTACTATTGCAAAACAGTTTATCGACAGACAGGGGCGACCCCATGGGGTCGCCCCTACACGATTTATGAAAAAATTAATTTGCGACACCTCTTTTTAAAATAAATTTACAAATAAAGAAAGTATTTTAACTTTTCAAAAAATAATAGGAGGTCTATATGGCTGACAGTCAGAAACAGATAGTTCAATGGTTTCCGGGACATATGGCAAAAACCCGAAGACAAATCAAAGAATCCCTGCCTCTCGTTGATGCTGTGACAGAAATTCTTGACGCAAGAATACCGCTTTCAAGCAGGAATCCGGAACTTGACGGGCTTACGCAAAAAAAGCCGAGAATCGTGCTTCTTAATAAATGCGATATGGCCGACAGCAAGACAACTTCTCAGTGGATCGAATATTTCAAAAAGCAGGGACAGTTTGCAATAGCGGTTGATTGCCGCAGCGGAAAAGGTCTTAATCAATATCAACCTCTTGTGCGAAAGGTGCTTGCTGAAAAAATAAAGTCAAACGAAGAAAAAGGTATGCCGGGAAAACCGCTGAGAATGATGGTTGTAGGAATACCGAACACGGGAAAATCTTCTTTTATCAACCGTATGGCAGGAAAATCAAGAGCAAAGGTTGCCGACAAGCCCGGTGTCACAAGGCACAATCAATGGTTTGCTATAGGCGGCGGTATAGAGCTTCTTGACACTCCGGGAGTGCTTTGGCCGAAATTTGATGACCCGGAAGTGGGTGATAAGCTTGCATTTATCGGCTCGGTTAAAGACGAGGTCATAGACAGCGAAACTATGGCATACAGACTGCTTTCGGTACTCAAAAAAGATTATCCCAAGCTTCTTTGCGAAAGATATAAGCTTTCTGAAATTTCTCAGGAAATTCCGGACTATGAGCTTCTTGAGCTGATTGGAAAAAAACGGGGTATGCTCATTCGCGGCGGTGAAGTTGACACCGAAAGGGCGTCGGTAATGCTGCTTGATGAATACCGCGGCGGCAAACTCGGAAAAATTTCTTTTGAACATCCTTAATATATGTGGTGCAGCGGCGAGTAATGTATTAATCAGTAATTCCTTAATTGTAAGTTTTGTAAATATAAAAAGCTGTCGCGTACTATTATTAACAAATACGAACAGCTTGTGCAACAAAATCCGGAGACAAGGCTATTACCTCTCCGGATTTTGTTTTATATAGGGCTTTTTGTAAAAATTTAAGGAAGCTCTGATTTAATACTCAGGCGGGCATCGGCACGCATGGCGTGCAGCAATTACACGGGTTAGTTTTATGCAGGCTTTTACTCTTATGCCGCGAAACAACTTGCGTTGTTAACTGTAAAATTTTTAGTCAGTAAGCATTGTCCACGGCGGTTACACAGGGAAGATTTATATAAGTCTTGA
>CANQLQ010000130.1 GCA_947624755.1 uncultured Clostridia bacterium
CGCAGGAGTTACGCGGGATAGAATTATATAAAATTATAATTTTACACCGCGAAAATACTTTGTCCCTAATTTAAAAACATCTTTTTATATTCCAAAAATTTAAGTCAATACTTTGTGTATTAACGAGAATTTTTGGGCTAAATGACGGAATAATTTACCGTCAAGTAGGGCGGCTTGTATTAATCAGTGATTCCCTAATTTGCACCTTTCTACGTATCTTTTATTGTTCAGTCTTTCTCTCACTTTTTAATGAGTATATATAATAATTTAATAAACTCATATTTAAGAAAGCTCTGATTAAATCTAATGCTAATATTGATTAGCAAATTTTTTCGCAAGACAAACCCAAAAACGCAGGCAATACTTTGTGCATTAACGAGAATTTTTTTGCAAAATCACGAAATATTCTACCGTCAAGCAGGGTTGCTTGTTTTAATCAGTAATTTCTTAAAGTATTTAGGTTTGAACATTTATTCTTTTTTCAACAATATACAGGGCGAACAAAGTCCGCCCTTAAAATTTATTTAAGTTGAAAGCTGACCATCGCTTCTTGTGCGAAGCAAAGAGAACGGCTTTATTCTGTCTTCGTTGTTTACAACGTTGCTGTCACCGTAAATCTTAGTTTGAACGATTTCAGAAACAGCAGGAAAATCAACAAAAACAACCGATTGATTTCCGACGTAACCCGTTTTGAAAATTTCGGGATCGCTTAGAACAATTTGTTCAATATCATAATTTGCCCAGCCATTGGCAAGAGCCATCGTACCATAGGACAGAATTTCCATTTGAGAGAGATCTGTTTTTACATATTTGAAAAGCATATTAAGCGCGGAATTAAGCTGAGAAAGCGTAGCGCCCTTTGCGCTTTCAATAAATGAGGTGATAACCTGTCTTTGTCTTCTTGTTCTGCTGACGTCACTGTCCGAGTCGCTGTGTCTGATTCTTGCAAAAACAAGAGCTTCCCAGCCGTTAAGCTTAACTGCCGGACCGTAATCAATGTTATGAATCGTTGTCCTGTTTATATATTCTGCCTCATACTGCTGAACTTCAACCGTTAATCCGCCGAGGGCATTAATTATATCGGTAAATGAAGAAAAGTCAACCGCAACATAATAGTCAACGTCAATTTTAAAGTTCTTTTCAAAGGTATCAATAAGTGCATCGTCACTTCCGTAATAATATGATGCATTTATCTTGTTGAATCTTGTTGAGCCGCCAATATTCATACTTGTCCAAGTATCACGGAAAAATGAAGTGAGAAAAATTTTCTTTGTTTTCTTGTTCAAAGAGGCAAGCATAATTGTATCGGATCTTCCTCCGTTTTCAAGGGCATCATCGCTGTCCAGTCCAACAAGAAGAACATTGATTACATTTTTGCTTGAACGAAGCTGCGCCCCGTTATTTGCCCATTTGTTGATAAAGTCATTATATGATGAAGCGCTGTCAATAGCTTCAATCAACTCTAATTCTTCTTCTTCATAAATTTTGTCAATGTTTTCAACATTTGGTCCGGTATTGTCATCAACATTAATAAGATCAAGCTTTGCGCTGACAAATCCGAAGCCAAGGGAGATTACAACAACAAAAACAGTCAAAATAAAAAATATATTTTTTACCCTTTGCTGCTTATTTTTCCAAAAAAACTGCGCAACAGGATTTTTCTTTTTTGACGATTTGCTTTTTTTAGCCAAGCCTATCACGTCCTCTTTCATAAACATTACCTACAATCAAACGCAGGCAAATTTTTCTCTGATTTTTAGCTTGTGAACCTTCGTGATGCTTTTTATTCATCAGCATTGTTTTCGAGTTCTTCTTCCTCTTCTTCGTTTGAGCTGTCTTCAATCTTATCTGTTTCTTCACCGTCAGATTTTACAGCCGTTGCAGAAACAATTTTTTCACCTTCGGAAACCTTCATAACGCTGACCCCTCTTGACGTTCTGCTCGAGATTTTTATATCTTTTGCAGCAATGCGTATAACTATACCGTCCGAAGAAATTATAATAATATCATCTTCGTCCGTAACAAGAGAAACCGAAGCTACAAGACCATATTTACCCGATTTATAGTTTGTCTTACCTTTACCGCCTCTTGACTGAAGACTAAAGTCAGTCGGAAGGCATCTTCTGCCGATACCTGTTTCGCTGACCGTAAAGATTGAGGGCATTTTTTCGGCATTTTCAGAAATTACGCACATACCGACAACTTCATCTTCATCCGAAAGCTCAATTGCCTTAACTCCTCTTGCCGTTCTTCCGATAGGTCTTGCATCGTTTTCATTGAATCGGATACCCATGCCCTTTTTTGTTGCAACAAAAATGTCATCGTTTCCGTCTGTAAGCCATACCCAAGCAAGTTCATCATCTTCGTCAAGGTTAATTGCAATAATACCGCTCTTACGGATATTTTTATATGCGTCAAGTTCTGTTCTTTTGATGATACCTTTTCTTGTTACCATACAAAGATATTTTGTGCCTGTTCCGAAATCGGGAACCTTTATCATTGCGCTGACTTTTTCGTCTGCTTCGAGCGGAAGAAGGTTTACAATGTTCATACCCTTGCTCTGTCTGCTGCCTTCGGGAATTTCATAGCCTTTGAGACGATAAGTTCTGCCTTTTGTTGTAAAGAACATAACATAATCGTGAGTAGAGCAGGTAAACATCGTTTCGGCAATATCTTCCTCACGCCTTGACATACCTCTAATTCCACGTCCGTTTCTTCTTTGAATCGAATATGTTGAAACAGGTTGACGTTTGATATAACCGAAAGTTGTAAGAGTAAATACACAATCCTCTTGCGGAATAAGGTCTTCAATGTCAACCTCCCCACTGACATTCATAATTTCTGTTCTTCTTTCGTCAGAGAATTTGTCCCGGATCGCATATGATTCTTCTTTAATTATACCGAGAATTTTTTCTTCATGAGAGAGAATATCGTTATATCCGTTAATTTTTTCTTTAAGCATTTTAAGTTCATCTTCAATCTTGATTCTTTCAAGACCGGTGAGTTGACCGAGACGCATCTTTACGATAGCGTCTGCCTGGACATCATCAAAACCGAATCTGTCCATAAGAGCCTGCTTGCCTTCGTTCTGATCTTTTGCAGACCTGAGAATTTTAATAATTTCGTCAATATAATCAAGTGCGGTTTTAAGACCTTCAAGAATATGACTGCGTTCCATAGCCTTTTTAAGGTCATAGCGTGTTCTTCTTGTAATAACTTCCTCTTGAAATTTGATGTATTCCTGAAGTATCTGTTTGAGGGTAAGTATTCTCGGAACACCGTCAACAAGAGCAAGCATAATTATGCCATAGGTAATTTGAAGCTGGGTCATGCTGAAAAGCTGATTGAGAACTACCTGAGCATTAACGTCACGTTTTAGGTCAATAACCATTCTCATACCTTCACGGTTGGAATAGTCGTTGATGTCGGCAATACCTTCTATTCTCTTGTTTTTTACAAGTTCTGCAATTGCTTCTATAAGTCGTCTTTTATTGACCTGATAGGGAAGTTCCGTTACCACAATACTCATTCGGCCATTTTTATTTTCGACAATTTCGGTTCTTGCGCGCACGGTTATTTTTGCTCTGCCTGTCGCATAAGCCGCACGAATGCCCGCTCTTCCCATAATTATACCTGCTGTCGGGAAGTCCGGTCCTTTTATATGCTCCATAAGTTCTTCAAGACTGCAATCGGGATTATCAATAAGACAGCACATACCGTCAATTACTTCCGAGAGGTTATGCGGAGGTATATTTGTTGCCATACCAACGGCAATACCTGTTGAACCGTTTACAAGAATATTTGGAAATCTTGAAGGAAGAACAGTCGGTTCTTTCAAGTGGTCGTCATAGTTGGGAATAAAATCAACCGTATCCTTGTCGATGTCGGTAAGCATTTCGGTTGAAATTTTGCTCATTCTCGATTCTGTATATCGGTAAGCAGCGGGCGGATCGCCGTCAACGCTGCCGAAGTTACCGTGACCATCAACGAGAATATATCTCATTGAAAACGGCTGAGCCATTCTTACCAGTGCATCATAAACCGCTGCGTCACCGTGCGGATGATAACGTCCGAGTACGGATCCGACTGTATCGGCACACTTACGATAGGCTTTGTCGGGATAAAGACTGTTTTCATCCATTGTATAAAGTATACGTCTGTGAACGGGCTTCATTCCGTCACGCACATCCGGAAGAGCTCGCGAAGTAATAACCGACATTGAATAGTCAAGGAAAGATTTTCTCATTTCCTTATTGAGGTCAACATTAATTATTTTACCAAAGTCTAATTCTTGATTGTTTTCATTTTCCATTTGCTGTCACCCTTCTCTTTAAAGAAGCTAAAATATCAATATATTAAATTACACGTCAAGATTCTGAACATATTTTGCGTTTTTCTCAATGAACTCTCTTCTCGGATCGACCTTATCGCCCATAAGAATCGAGAATGTTTCGTCAGCCTGCTGTGCATCTTCAAGAGTTACACGAAGCATAATTCTGCGCTCAGGATCCATTGTTGTTTCCCAAAGCTGAATTGCGTCCATTTCACCAAGACCTTTATAGCGCTGAATTGCGGCGCCGGGCATTTCAGTCATTATGATGTCTCTTTCCCTGTCGGAATAGGCATATTGATGCTTCTGTCCTTTTGAAAGCTTATAAAGCGGCGGCTGAGCGATGTATACATATCCGTTGTCGATAAGCGGTCGCATATATCTAAAGAAGAAAGTCAAAAGAAGCGTTCTGATATGCGCACCGTCAACGTCGGCATCGGCCATAATTACGATTTTGTGGTATCTGAGTTTTTCAATATTGAAATCTTCGTCAATACCTGCGCCAAGCGCAGTTACAACCGGCATCAGCTTATCATTTCCGATAACCTTGTCAAGTCTTGATTTTTCAACATTAAGCATTTTGCCCCAAAGAGGAAGAATTGCCTGAATAGTTCTGTCTCTTCCTTCCTTTGCGCTGCCGCCTGCCGAATCTCCCTCGACAATGAAAAGCTCGGTTTTGGCCGGATCTTTTTCCGTACAGTCGGCAAGCTTACCGGGGAGCGAATTGCTTTCGAGCGGAGATTTTCTTCTTGCTGCCTCTCTTGCTTTTCTTGCGGCCTCTCTTGCTCTTGAAGCGTCAAGCGCTTTTGAAAAAATCGTTTTTGCAATCTGGGGGTTTTCTTCAAAATAGTCTGTCAGCTTATTGTAAACGGTTGAAGAAACAAGCTTTGTCATTTCGGTATTGCCGAGCTTTCCTTTCGTCTGTCCTTCAAATTGGGCATCGGTAAGCTTAACGCTGATTACACATACAAGACCTTCACGGCAGTCTTCACCCGAAAGTCTTTTGTCTGTATCTTTGAGATAGCCGTATTTTTTTCCGTATTCATTGAACACTTTTGTAAGTGCGTTTTTGAATCCTATTTCATGTGTACCGCCGTCAACGGTATGAACATTGTTGGCATATGAAAGGATCGTTTCGTTATATCCGTCATTATACATAAGTGCAATTTCTGCACTTCTTTCATCTTGAACCGATGAAAAATGGATCGGTTTTTCGTGAACCGCCGTAAGACCGCGGCTTTCATTGATATATTCAACAAACGAACCAATACCGCCTTCATAACAGAAAACATCTTCAACGATATTTTCTTCATCACGTTTGTCTGTAAGCCTAATGCTTACCCCTGCATTAAGAAAAGCAGATTCACGAAGATGACGCTGGAGGGTTTCGTAATCATATTCGGTCGTTTCCTTAAAAATTTCAGCATCGGGCTTAAATTTAATGAATGTACCTGTTTCTTCCGTATCTCCTATTATTTCAAGGGGAAAAGATGTCGGCGGCGGAGGCGGATCTCCAGAGCATGTCTA
>CANQLQ010000131.1 GCA_947624755.1 uncultured Clostridia bacterium
TATGCCCCTCACGGTCATCGCCAAAGGCGGGAAAAAGGCAACAATCATTGGCGTTGATGACATGGGAACTGTTAACCAGGTTATAAATTCAATAACAAATAAAGATTCTTCTGACGGAAGTTCTTCCGACCCGGTTGCTGCAATTTCCGAAATTGCGGGTTCGGTTCTTTCCGGCGGCAATAACTCAGAAGATGCTCAGATTCTTTCCGCTGTTTCCGATGTTCTTGGCTTTGATGTTGCCGCTCTTGCGGGAGCAGTTGAAGGCGAAGATGCATTTTCTACAATTCTCGGTATGCTTGGCGGTTTAACCGGCGGTGAAGGCGGTTCCTTTGATATTTCTGCTCTTACAGACATGATTTCAGGCGCTTTCGGTGACTCGGGTCTTGACCTTTCTGCTCTTACCGAAGGGATAGATTTAGGTTCATTTGACATCACAAGCATTCTTGGCGGTGCTTCAACATCAACTTCAGGAAGCGCAATGGATACAACAGCTTCGATTATGGAGGCTCTTAAGAGCGGTCTTGGCGCACTCGGTCTTGACACTTCAATGCTTTCAGGCCTTCTTGACAGCGATATCGTAAACTTCTTTGCAAATATGTTTATCGGTCTTACAGGCGATGATTCAACAGGTTCAGATTCAGGTTCAGGTTCAGGCTCCGGTTCAGCTGCTGTTGTTGTTACTCCGACCGAATCAACTACCGCCGCTGCTGCCCCTTCAACACCTAACACAGGCGATACATCGTATGCATTTATAGCTTTTGCAGCAATCTCGGTTGCATGTGCAGTTATATTTGTTTGCCTTCTTACAAACAAGAAAAAAATCAAAGAATAATTTCAGATTATATTAAAAAGCATCCTTTTGGGGGTGCTTTTTTTAATTTCCTATTGATTGTTTAAAAATTTTAAGTATAATCATTTAGGGAAGCACTGATTAATACAAGTTGCCCTACTTGACGGTAAATTGTTCCGTCAGTTTGCCCAAAAATTCTCGTTAATACACAAAGTATTGCCTCAAATTTTTGAACAAACTGACGAAAAATTTCCTTGTCAATTAGGACACCCTGAATTAATCAGCGCTTCCTTAGAGATTATTTTATTTGAAAGAAGTGTTTTTATGTCTAAAATTTTTGCACACAGAGGGTTCAGCGGTAAGTATCCTGAAAACACAATGCTGGCTTTTAAAAAGGCGGTTGAAATAGGCGTTGACGGAATTGAGCTTGACATACACCTTACGAAAGATAATGTCCTTGTAATTATACACGACGAAGATATCAAGCGTACCTGTGATGGAGAAGGGCTTGTAAGAGATTTTACATACGACGAACTGAAAAAGTTTGACGCTTCAGCAGGGTATCGCGGAGTATATGGCTTTAACGGTATACCGACTCTTAAAGAATATTTTGAGCTCGTAAAAGATACCCCCGTTATCACAAATATTGAACTTAAAACAGGAATTTTTGAATATCCTACAATTGAAAAGCGTGTAATTGATATGATATCTCAATACGGTCTTGAAGATAAAATCATACTTTCTTCATTCAATCACTATACAATTCTAAGATGTCAGGAAATTGCTCCTGATATTAAACGCGGTTTTCTTTCTGAAAGCTGGCTTATAAATTACGGCGCATATACCAAAGCTAACGGTGCACAATGCTGCCACCCGATTCATTTCTTCCTTACGGAAGATACAGTCGAGGAAATGCATGATGCCGGCTGTGAAATCAACACTTGGACAGTTAATGAATATGACGATATAAAACGGCTTGCGGCTCTCGGTGTTGATTCGCTTATCGGAAACTTCCCCGACAGAATGATCGAAATTCTCAGATAATGTAATTTGATTTTAGTCTGTATCAAAATCTGTTTTAATTTGGAACTTTTTTGTCTTAAATATTTATATTGAAAAGCGATGGTAAATACCGCTTTTCAATATTTTTCACAAAATGAGTAGTTAGTCGCTGCTAACTTATCGTCATTATGCTGAAATTAGTTTATAATTCATTTTTTTCTTGACTTTGTATTGATCTATGAATATAATGTTAATAGTTAGCGAAAGCTAACTTGCTTTATAAGCAGAAAGTTAGCCGCCGCTAATTCGTTTTGATGAACCTTTTATTAAATCAGCCTTAAAACGGTGAACCTCACATCACCTAAACTAAGGCTGAAATACGTAGTCTTGTAAGACTGCGAACAATTTTCGTTTAGTTAAATTAAAAATGAAAGGAAGATTATTTTATGATGCCGTTAATGTTTGCAAATGCCGGTGATGAAAATACTATCAAAAAAATCGGCGGAAGTCCGGAGATGAAAAAACATCTCGAAAATCTTGGATTTGTTATAGGCGGAAATGTAAGTGTAATTAATACCATATGCGGTAATCTCATCGTTAACGTAAAAGATTCAAGAATTGCGATAAGCAAGGAAATGGCAGGTAAAATTATGATTTAAAAGTGAAATTATAGCTTTTGAATTTATAATAAGAAAATAATTTAAAGGAGGTTTTTTCTTGAAATCACTAATAGATATAAAAATAGGTGAAACGACAAAGGTTGTAAGACTTCACGGCGAAGGAGCGCTAAAACGTAGAATTATGGATATGGGAATCACGAAAGGCATCGAGATCTATGTCCGCAAGGTTGCGCCTCTTGGGGATCCTATCGAAATTACGGTTCGCGGCTATGAGCTTTCAATCAGAAAATCAGACGCGCAAATGATTGAAGTTGAATAAATAATCGAGGGGCTTGTCCCCGTTTCTTTTGAACATAAAGTTAGCATATGCTAACGAGCTATAAGGAAAGGTTGATAACAAATGAAAATAACTATTTCACTTGCAGGTAATCCAAATTGCGGTAAAACAACGCTTTTTAATGCCTTAACAGGCTCAAATCAGTTTGTAGGCAACTGGCCGGGAGTTACAGTTGAAAAAAAGGAGGGAAAGCTCAAAAAACACGATGACGTTATAATCACCGACCTTCCGGGAATTTACTCTCTTTCACCGTATACACTCGAGGAGGTTGTCGCAAGAAACTATCTTGTCGGTGAAAGACCCGATGCTATACTTAATCTTGTTGACGGAACAAATCTTGAAAGAAACCTTTATCTGACAACTCAGCTTACAGAACTTGGCATTCCGGTTGTGGTTGCCGTAAATATGATGGATATTGTAAAAAAGAACGGAGATAAAATCAAAATCGAAGAGCTTTCAAAGGCTCTCGGCTGTAAGGTCGTCGAAATATCCGCTCTCAAAGGTACAGGCATAAAGGACGCTGCAAAAGTTGCTGTTGAAGCGGCGCAAAGCGCTAAACCTGCTTTGACGCATACTTTTTCCGATGCGGTCGAACGTGTAATAAGTTACATAAAAGAAACCGCCGTACATAATATTCCCGACGAGCAGCGCAGATGGTATGCAATAAAAATCTTTGAGCGTGACGAAAAGGTACTTTCACAGTTGAACCTCAGTGATGAAATTCTGTCAGAAATTGAACAAAATATTGTTTCAGTCGAAGAAGAACTTAATGACGATTCGGAAAGTATAATAACTAACGAACGATACGATTATATAGCCAAAATTATCAAGGACTGCTATAAAAAGAAAAACCGCAGTAAGCTTACGACTTCGGATAAGATAGACAAGGTTGTCACGAACCGCTTTGCCGCATTGCCGATTTTTGCAATTATTATGTTTCTTGTTTACTATATTTCTGTAACGACCGTAGGCGGTATTGCAACCGACTGGGCAAATGACGGTGTTTTTGGCGATGGCTGGCACCTTTTTGGTATCGGAACAAAGGCATATACGAAAGTTTTTGATGACTATACCGCATCTATGAATGCCGTAAATGCGTTTAGTGATATTGATTTTGACTTAGAAGAGTTTGACGAGAAAACAGCTCTAAATGAGCTTAAAGCCATAGAAGCCTCTAATAAGGCCGAAACAGCAACAACTACGGTTACGGACGAAGAAACTCTTGAAACGAGCGAGCTTACGGTATATTTCAGTCAAGTTCCCAAAGATGCGGACAAGGAAAAAACAAATTCGCTTTCTTTTAAAGAAGCGGTCAATTTCTTTGAAAAAAACGGTTTTCTTGAACCCGATCCGGCAAGCTATGGCGTATGGATACCGGGAGTGCCTGTCTTGATTGGAAATATTCTTGAAAAAGCAAATTGTGCGCCCGTCCTTGAAGGTCTTATTCTTGACGGTATTGTTGCCGGTGTCGGCGCAGTATTGGGCTTTGTGCCGCAAATGTTTGTTCTTTTCATTTTTCTTGCCTTTCTTGAAGCCTGCGGTTATATGTCAAGAATTGCATTTATACTTGACAGAGTTTTCCGCCGTTTCGGTCTTTCGGGAAAATCCTTTATTCCGATTCTTATTGGCACGGGCTGCGGTGTTCCGGGAATTATGGCGTCACGAACAATTGAAAATGAACGTGACAGACGAATGACAATAATTACAACGACATTTATCCCCTGCGGTGCAAAATTGCCGTTTATTGCCATGATTGCAGGCGCTATTTTCGGTGGTGCTCCATGGGTTGCGCCGAGCGCATATTTTATGGGAATTATTGCTATTATCTGTTCGGGAATTATGCTCAAGAAAACAAAGCTGTTTGCCGGTGATCCTGCCGCATTTGTTATGGAATTGCCCGCATACCATCTGCCGACATTTACTAATGTTATGCGTTCGATGTGGGAACGTGGTTGGTCGTTTATCAAAAAGGCAGGTACAATAATTCTTCTTTCAACAATAGCGGTCTGGTTTGCAACCGGCTTCGGTTTTGTGGACGGTAAATTTATAATGCTTGATGAGGGGCAGACAGACAGAAGTATTCTTGCAATAATCGGCAGTATATTCAGTTGGATATTCAAACCTCTCGGATTCGGAACATGGCAGGCGGCTGTGGCTTCAATCACAGGTCTTGTCGCAAAAGAAAATATTGTCAGCACAATGGGTATTCTTTTTGGCGGTTCAGGTTCGGTTTACAGCAACATTGCACAAGCATTTACCCCTGTCAGCGGTTTTGCTTTCCTTGCTTTCAATCTGCTTTGTGCTCCGTGTTTTGCTGCAATGGGCGCAATTAAACGTGAAATGAACAGCCGTAAATGGTTTCTTTTTGCATTAGGATATCAGACCTGTTTTGCATATTTAGTTTCGTTTATGATTAATCAGCTTGGAATGCTTTTTTCGGGACAGGGAAATATTATCGGGTCATTCCTTTCATTTATGCTTATAGCTTTTATGATTTATATGCTTGTAAGACCTAATAAAGTTAAAATAAAGAATAAAGTAAGAGTATAAAAATAGAAATATTATAATAAGCAGGAGCCGTTTAACTCGTGCTTACAAAAGACATATAGTGGGGTGATTTCTGTGATTGAATGGGTTTCAGCTAATCTCGGAACAATTTTTGTGCTTTGCGTTGTGGCTTTAATAGTTGTGTTAGTCATAGTTTCAATGAGAAGGGACAGAAAAAAAGGCAAATCCTCCTGCGGCTGTGGTTGTTCATCTTGTCCTATGGGCGAAAGCTGTCATAAGCGAGATAAAGACGCTTAATAAGTTAATTGCAAATTTCAAAATAAGAAATGTAAGTGGTAAAATCGGGACTGCCGCAAATTAAATTTTTTCTGAAATCGCGTAGGGGCGATGTCCGCTGACTAAAACTTTTACAGTTAACGACGCAAGTCGTTTCGCGGCATAAGAGTAAAAGCCTGTTTGTGTGGATTGGTTTTTATCTTCTTGAGTTTTGGTTTGAGCTTCTTTGTTGTAATTTGTGCAAATTATTGGTTTTGACTGCCGTCGGCGAACTTTTCTTTTGAAAGAAAAGTTCCAAAAGAAACATTG
>CANQLQ010000132.1 GCA_947624755.1 uncultured Clostridia bacterium
GTTTTTTCCAAATTATACTTTGTTCTTTTTTGTCTTAGTCTGTAATAGACTTTTTTTCGCGGCGTAATAGTAAAAGCCTGTATAAATCTGTTTCGCGTAATTGCTGCACGCCATGCGTGCCTGCGGGCGATGACCGTGGGCGACCACATGGGGGCACCCCTACGCGATTTATGAAAACGACAGCCCCGAGTATTTCGGCAAAGTATTACGGAAAATTTGCAAGCAAGATTAGTGTTAAGCCCTAAACGTAATTTAATCCGAGCTTCCTTAAAGAAAAAAATAATTAAAATTTAATATTGCGCCTTTTTCCTATTGATTTATTTTTGGACTGAGTATAAAATTAAAATGATAAGATATTCTGTTTTATATGGAGGATATTTTTTTGAAAAGACAAATTATTTCAGCAGTTTTGATTTGTGCTTTTATTTTAGCTTCTTTTTTTAATTATTACTCGTTTTCAAAAAATAAAAATGTCCCTTCTTCCGATGTTCAAAGCGGTGTTGACGTGCTTGAACAGCTTGCTTTAAAGTCGGTAGATGAAGCTCAGGCAAGCATTGATATAATTGAAAAAAAGCGATATGAAAACGAGCTTGTCAAAGATAAACAAAAGCATATTAAAAAAGTTATCAAACAAATCGACAATGGTAAAAAAAGCTTTAGGAAAGTGTTCAAAAATGTCTGGTTTGTCGGGGATTCGCTGATAAACGGCCTTGAGGCATATGATATACTTAACCGTAACCATATAATTTCCCAGGTCAGCGCAAGCCTTTTTCATCTTGAAGAAAACTATGACAAAATTGTAAAGGCACGGCCTCCTATTCTGATTCTTCATTACGGTATAAATATGATAGGCGCACAGGAAGCACATCTCAAAAATTATATTAATAAATATACTTCAATAATCAAAAATCTAAAAAAAGACCTTCCTTCAACGAGAATAATTGTAAGCTTGATTTTCCCTGTTGACAGCTCAGTTGCAACGGCCAAAAGATTCAAAGCTGTTCCAAACTGGAACAAGGCTCTTATACAAATGTGCAAAAACGAAAAGGTGGAATATCTCGATTCCTCCTCTATCTTCAAAAAACACAAAGAATGGTACGCTAAAGACGGTATTCACCAGGCAAAAGGTTTTTATGTTTACTGGCTTAAATTTATCATGCTTGAAAAGGAGATTTATTGATGAAAGCGGTAAAATTCAAAGAGTTTCTCTGCGTTTTTGTCCTTGTCCTTTTTGTTGTTTTCTTAACAAGGGGAACTGCGCTTAGCGACAAAACGGCACAGGAAATTTTTGATTCGGTTTCTCCTTACTTTGACCTGACTGAGCTTTCTTTGTGCGATAAGGCGAAGTTCAAAAAAGAAACGGGTTTTGAAAGCGGCCGGTTTGAAGATGTTTTGTTTTACGCCTCCGATAATGTTATGCAGGTACGTGAAATTATAATTGTAAAGCTTAAAGACCGTGAGCAGTCACAGTCTCTGCTTACGGCTCTCGAAAAGCGGGTTTCGGAAAAAGCAAACCTTTTCAAAGGCTACGCCCCCGAGCAAAGCGCAATGCTCGACAGCTATGTGCTTGAAGAAAGGGGAGGCTTTGTGTTCTTTGCGGTTTGTGAAAACCCCGAGTTTATTGTAAGCACTTTTAGAAGAAGTCTTTGATTTTTTCGGAATAATAAAAAGAAAGGAATCGCCGCCTTTTAATATAAAAGTTATCTGAAATATTATGCGGCGCAGACGATAAAATGCTTTTTAGCAGTCTTACATTTTTGTTTGCTTTTCTGCCGGTTACTCTTCTTTTGTATTTTGTCCCGGTTTTTGAAAGCGAAGAAACGGAATTAAAAAAGAAGAATTTCGTGCTTTGCCTTGCAAGTCTTGTTTTCTATGCTTGGGGCGAGCCTGTTTATATTGTGCTGATGCTTGTGAGTATTTACTTTAATTTCAACATCGGCATTGACATAAGCGAACATTATTATAGCCGCAAAAAGCAAAAATTCCTTTTGTTTGCCGCTGTTTTGTTCAACCTTTTGGTACTCGGATTTTTCAAATATTCGGGCTTCGTTGCAGAAAGTCTGAACAGTCTTTTTTCACTTGATATAAAATATACGCCTCCCGCTCTTCCTATCGGTATTTCGTTTTATACTTTTCAGGCTATGAGCTACGTTATAGACGTTTACAACGAAAAGGTCGAAGCTCAGGATAATCTTTTGCCGTTTGCGCTTTATATAACGATGTTCCCCCAGCTTATCGCAGGACCCATAGTTCAGTATAAGGACATTTCTTCTCAGCTTACGCAAAGAGAAATGTCACCTCGAAGGTTTGCGACAGGCGTAATGTTTTTCATAAGAGGACTTGGGAAAAAGGTTATTTTTGCCAATACAATAGGCGCTGTTTATACCGAGATAAGCTCCGGTGACGTTTCGGCTCTGCCGGCGGTAACGGCTTGGTTCGGTATAATATGCTACGCAATGCAGATTTATTTTGACTTCAGCGGTTACAGCGATATGGCTATAGGACTTGGAAAAATGTTCGGCTTTGATTTATGTCAGAATTTCAATTTCCCTTACATTTCAAAAAGTATAAAGGAGTTTTGGAAAAGGTGGCATATTTCTCTTAGCACATGGTTCAAGGATTATGTTTATATACCTCTCGGCGGCAACAGAAAAGGAGCGTTCAGAACAATAATCAATACTGCAATTGTCTGGAGCCTTACGGGTCTTTGGCACGGTGCAAGCTGGAATTTTGTTCTTTGGGGCGCATATTACGCGGTTCTTCTTATTCTTGAAAAGTTTGTATTCAAAAACCTGCTCGATAAAATGCCGGCCTTTTTAAAACATATCCTTACAATGCTTCTTGTTCTAATCGGCTGGGTTATTTTTTCAAAAGAAACGCTCGGCGCAGTTACGGGTTATCTCGGTTCAATGTTTGGCTTTGGGGCAGGATTCATTGACGAAGGCACAAAATATTATATTTCATCGTATATCCTGCCGCTTATTATAATGAGTCTTTCCGCTTTCGGCGTTTTTCGGTTTTTGCCAAGACCGAAGAAAAGCGAATTGAGATTCTTATATCAGTCTGTTGGTTATTTGGTTATTCTTGTTTTATGTATTGTATTTCTTGTGAGCGACACATATAATCCGTTTTTATATTTCAGATTTTAAGGACTTTTTTGGACAGATGAAAAAAGAAAATGATTTGTTAAATAAATTTTGTATTGCTTTTAGCGTCGTATTTTGCGCTTTAATTGTCGTTGTGATTGCCGC
Source organism: uncultured Clostridia bacterium (assembly GCA_947624755.1). Lineage (GTDB taxonomy): Bacteria > Bacillota > Clostridia > Oscillospirales > Acutalibacteraceae > UBA6857. The sequence goes on from CANQLQ010000132.1 coordinate 3,252, forward strand.
TTTTGCTTTGACCGAGAAAAAAGAAATGTCAGAAAGCGAAAACCGCGTCCTTGCTTCGATGCCGAAATTCACCTTGTCTTCGGCTGCAGACGGAAGCTTTATGAAAAATTTTGAAAGCTTTTTGTCGGATCAGTTTCCCTTTAGGGACAAAGTAATTTCGCTTAAAACATCAATTGATATTCTCGTTGGCAAAAAGGAAGAAAATGAAGTCTATATCGGTAAAGACGGCTTCCTTTTTGAAAAACAGACTGAATTTGACCAAAAGAAAGTTTCAGATATTACGGCTTCTATGGTTAAATTTTCAAAAGAAAATAAAAACATAAAAACAGCCGCAGTATTTTCCCCAAATTCAAGCTGTGTTCTTAGCGAATTTTTACCGTCGGGAGTTTTGCGGCAGGATCAGAAAAACCAGCTTGAGCAGATAAAAAAGAGCCTTGAAAAATCTGATATCGCCTGGATAGACTGCCTTGATTCTTTCAAAGGCGAAAAGGACAAAATGAAGCTTTTTTACCGCACCGACCACCATTGGACGACACAGGCCGCATATGATGTTTTTCTTTCGCTTGCAAAAAGCTGGAAGTTTGACACAAAAAAAGAACAGTTTGATTTTTATACCGTTTCCGGGACGTTTCAAGGCACACTGTCCTCGGCGTCGGGAATAAACAGTTTTTATGATGAAATATCGGTTTGCGTTCCTTCTTCAAAAAATCTAAGTTATGTCATAAGCTATGAAAAGGAAGCAAGGAAAACGGCAACCTTTTTTGACAGGGAAAAGCTCAGCCACAAAAATCAGTATGAAGTTTTCTTCGGCGGAAATTACGATAAAATAGTTATTTCGTCAAACGCCGACAACCTCAACACCCTTCTTGTTTTAAAGGATTCTTATGCAAACTGTATGATACCGATGCTTGCGCCGTTCTTTTCAAAAATTGTTGTGGTCGACCCGAGGTATTACAGCGACAACCTTTCGGCTCTTATGAATGAATACGACTTTACGCATTGCGTTTACATTTATAATCTTAATACTTTTCTTTCGGATACATCGCTTAAAGATGTTCTTGAAAGCTGAAAAAAAGGCTGTTCTGAAAACATTTGGAACAGCCCTCCTTTTTTACAAATCATCGTTGTCCTGCTCGGGTTTTATGTCGTTCTTGCCCGAGGGCATACCCGTGTACCAGCCGAGAATATCACTGCGTTTTTTTGCTTCGTTTTGCCAAGCCGAAACCGCCGCTTCAACTCTCGGGTGGTTCCGCTTGATTTTTAATTTATATTTTTTCATTTTATTCACCCGAATTTAGTGTGTGAAATTTAATAAAAAAAATAAATTGAAAATTTTTTCAATTCATTATGCCTGCCGATAAATTGTTTTGCGATAAAAGTTTTCGCCCGCCTTTTTCAAAAGGTAATTCCCCTGTAAGGGGAAATGTCTGCGAAGCAGACAAAAGGGTCAGGGGTTGAGGGGCGGAGCCCCCATATCTTACTCCTTTTGTGCATATTGCCAAGCGACACATACTTTTTCTACACGAAATTTTTTCAATTCATTATGCCTGCCGATAAACTGTTTTGCGATAAAAGTTTTCGCCCGCCTTTTTAAAAGGTAATTCCCCTGTAAGGGGAAATGTCTGCGAAGCAGACAAAAGGGTCAGGGGCCTACGGGCGGAGCCCCCATAATCTTACTCCTTTTGTGCATATTGCCAAGCGACACATTTTCTACACACTGATAAATTGAAAATTTTTTCAATTCATTGCAACAAAAACCGATTGAAATAACACTTATATATCAGATAGCTATCAAAAACAGGAAAGGAAAAGACACGTCTTTTTTCGTGTTTGCAAGAAAAAAATGAGCTCGGAACTTACAAATCTTGTCAAAAAAGCGCAAAGCGGCGACGCGCAGGCTTTCGGGGATCTTTATGAGCTTTATGCGAAAGATATGTACCGTTTTGCCTATTTTTATACGTCCTCGCCTTTTCTTGCCGAAGACGCAGTCGGCGACGCTGTGCTTGCCGCGTTTGAAAAAATCGGTCAGCTAAGAAAAGCGGAAAGCTTTAAATCCTGGCTTTTCAAAATTTTGTTTTTATGCTGTGCAAAAAAGCAGAAAGAAAAATCAGCGGCTAACAATACGGTAAGAATAAGCGAGATTCGCGGTCTTAGCACAGAGCCGAAAGATTACGTAAAAAATCTTGAACTAAAAAAAGCAATGGAAACTCTTTCAAAAGAAGAAAGACAAATTGTTATCCTTTCCTTTGCGCTCGATTACACAAGCGATGAAATTTCAAAACTGCTTGGACTAAAGTCCGGAACAGTCCGCTCAAAGCTTTCAAGAGCGGCGAAAAAAATAAGGGAAGAATTAAGGAATTACTGATTAATACAAGCTTAAAGCATACTCATCTTGCATGAAAATATTGCGTAATACTTTGCTCCCCCCCTCTGTGGTAAGTTTGCTTCTTTCTATCTTAGCCATGATAAAAAGGGAAAATGCGGTGTGTGCTTCAAGATAAAGCCTGTTGTAAAGGTTGGTTTTTTCCAAATTATACTTTGTTCTTTTTTGTCTTAGTCTGTAATAGACTTTT
>CANQLQ010000133.1 GCA_947624755.1 uncultured Clostridia bacterium
GCAAAGGACTACAAGGGTCTTGAAATTATGGACCGTGTAGGCGGCGGCGACTCATTCGCAAGCGGTCTTATCTACGGTCTTATGACCTTCGCCGACGCTGAAATCGCAGTAAACTACGGTGCGGCTCACGGCGCTCTTGCAATGACTACTCCGGGCGACACCACAATGGCAAGCAAAAAGGAAGTTGAGGCTGTTATGGGCGGCGCAGGCGCAAGAGTTCAAAGATAATTTAAGAAAGGAAGCGGTGTTTCCTGTTTTGCACCGCGCAAAATAAAAATGGCACTTGCTAATTTAAGAGATTTGCTCGCTGACGCAAAAGCAAAAAACTATGCTGTAGGTTCATTTTCAATTGCAAATATGGAAATGGTACTCGGCGTTATCAAAGCGGCGGAAGAAACAAAATCACCGATTATTTTACAAATTGCAGAAGTAAGGCTCAATTATTCTCCGCTCGCTCTTATAGGGCCTCTTATGGTTGCGGCGGCAAAGAGGGCAAAGGTTCCCGTTGCTGTTCACCTTGACCACGGTACGACCCTTGAATGTATTAAGCAGGCGCTTGAGCTTGGCTTTACATCGGTTATGTTTGACGGTTCGCATCTTCCGCTCGAAGAAAATATTGAGAAAACAAAAAAGGTTGTCGAAATGGCAAAGCCGTACGGTGCGGCGGTTGAAGCCGAAATCGGCTGTGTCGGCGGCAGCGAGGACGGAAGCAAAGATATCGCCATGCGCTGCACTTCTCCCGCTCAGGCGGCAAAATTTTATTCGGCAACCGAAGTCGACGCCCTTGCAATTGCGATAGGTAATGCCCACGGTTTCTATAAAGAAGCTCCCAATCTTCGTTTTGATATACTTGAAAATGTTCGCGGCTGTGTAGATGTTCCTCTTGTTCTTCACGGCGGCACAGGAATCAGCGAAGAGGACTTTATTCGCTGCCACCAAAGCGGTATTAAAAAAATCAATATAGCAACCGCAACCTTTGCAAGCGTTGAAAAAAACGTAAGAAAAGGTTATACTGAGGGCTCTATAGGCGGCTACTATGACCTTCACGCCGCTGAAATTGAAGGCGCATACCAAAACGCGAAGAAGCACATGGAAATCTTTTATTCAGTCGGAAAAGCTGAATAATCAAATAAGGGAAGAACGTCAAACCGGCGCTTTCCAAACCTTCAAACGAAAGGAAATACTATTATGAAGTACATTGAATTTGACCAAAGCAAACCGCTTGATGTAATCCCCATCGGCAGAGTTGCGATTGATTTTAACCCGACAGATATGAACAGACCTCTTTCCGAAAGCTGCAACTTCAACAAATACGTTGGCGGCTCACCTGCCAATATTGCAGTAGGTCTTGCAAGGCTCGGAAAAAAAGTCGGTTTTATCGGCAAGGTTTCCGACGACCAGCACGGCGACTTTGTTATCGACTATTTTAAAAAAGACGGTATTGACACTTCAAATATTTTCAGAGCAAAGAACGGCGAGAAGCTCGGTCTTACTTTTACCGAAATCAAAAGCCCTTTTGAAAGCAGTATTCTTATGTATCGTGACTGCGTTGCCGACCTTATGCTCGATGTAAGCGAAATCAGCGAAGAATACATAAAAAGCGCAAAAGCTATTGTTATTTCCGGCACTGCGCTTTCACAAAGTCCGTCAAGAGAAGCCGCTCTAAAGGCAATGATGCTTGCAAAAAAGAACGGTGTTGTTGTAATTTTTGATATTGACTATCGTGCATATACCTGGAAGAACAAAGACGAAATTTCAATTTACTATTCAATGGTTGCAAGAAACAGCGACATAATTCTCGGCTCAAGAGAAGAATACGACCTCACAGAGGCTATTACAGGCGTTTGTGGTTCTGACGAAGAAAGCGCAAAGCTTTGGCACAGCTACGGTAACAAAATCGTTATTATCAAGCACGGAAAAGATGGTTCGACCGCATACACAAATGACGGTAAGAGCTATTCGATAAAGCCGTTCCCTGTTAAGGCTATGAAGGGCTTCGGCGGCGGTGACGGTTATGCTTCTGCATTTATCCGCTGTCTGCTTGAAGGTTGGGAAATGATTGACGCTCTTGAATTTGGTACAGCCAGCGCATCAATGCTTATTTCCGCTCACAGTTGTTCGGCGGCTATGCCGAGCGTTGAAGCAATTGAAAAATTCATCAAAGAAGAAAAAGAGCTTTACGGTGAAATGGTAGCCCGTGTCTGATAGGTTAAAACAGAGCGAACCTTTGGAGTCTGCCTATTTAAAGAAGCCTTACTGTCTGTCCGACTTTTTTTCGTACTTGAGATGAATTGACCGTCTTGCATATTCCTCAAGGTCATAGGTAGGCTCTTCATAATCGCTTTGCGTTTTCCACGGATATTTATTACGTATATATTTATTATCTTTCTTTTCTTTCTTGTTTGTGTGCATTTGATGTGCGGCCGATGTGCAGCCGCTGTGCGTTTGAAGTGCATTTTGCTGTGCGGATTTTTCTTCTGATGCCGGCTCAAGCACCGTAATTAAACGGTTTTTGCTTGTCGTTTGCTGTTCAATCAGTTGTGCATTTTCAAAGTTTTTCAGGATTCTATGTACCTTATATTCATCGACGTTTGTTTTTTCGGCTATACTCTTTCTGCTTGTAATAAACTGACCTTTTTTAAGCTCGATAGGTTTGCCGTTAAACAGGATTTGCCGGGATTTATATGCTGCACTCCTTAAAAGAAAAATCCACACTGCAAGATAGTGCGGGTCATGGTTGATGACACCGTTTTCAAAAATGTTTCGTTCAACTTTAAACCATGAATCCAATTTATCATCTCCTAAAAAATAATTGCCCTCACTTATGGGGGCATTTTTTCATTTTTTGCGGATTTTACGCAAAACAGGTGAAAATTTTTTGGTAATTTATGAATCGGGGCGATTAGTTAATCGTAGCTTCCTTAATATTCGTTTTCCGCGGGATAAATATTTCGCCAATTGGCAAATGAAGCAGATAGAGGAAGAAATGCTTACTTGCGGTATTCGGGAAAAGAATGACGATAATGCGTCCGAAAGCTATCAAAAAGGCTTCGTGAACGGCAAAAAAGCGATTATACATTATGAAAAATCATAAAATCTTAAGGTTTCCTTTATTGCCTTATCCGTATTTATATGCTACACTGTAATCAAAGGAGGCTGCCATGAAGGAAACAATTCTGATAGTAGAGGATGAAGCTGAAATTGCTGAACTTGTGCAGTTGTATCTGAAACAGGACGGTTTTAAGGTACATAAGGCGGCGCTTGCGGCAGATGGGCTGAAAATCATAGAACAGGAGCAGATACAACTCGCTTTGCTTGATGTCATGCTGCCGGATATGGACGGATTCACGCTGTGCAGGCGTATAAGGGAAAACCATCTTTTTCCCATTATCATGCTGACTGCAAAAACAAGTGATACAGACAAGATTACAGGACTGACCGTTGGAGCGGATGATTATATCACCAAGCCTTTCAACCCTCTTGAAGTTATTGCACGGGTAAAGACACAACTGCGCCGCTGCACCGTTTATAATACTGCTGCGAGTCCTACGGTTTATGATGCAAACGGACTGTATGTCTGCAAGGAAACGCATATATGTGAACTGTACGGAAAAGCGATTTCACTTACGCCGTTGGAATTTTCCATTCTTTGGTATCTCTGCGAACGGCATGGAAAAGTCGTTTCTTCGGAGGAATTATTCGAGGCTGTATGGGGAGAAGATTACCTTGACAGCAGCAATACCGTGATGTCGCATATCGCAAGACTGCGTGAAAAAATGGGCGAAAAACCACGTAAGCCGAAATTCATTAAAACTGTCTGGGGAGTGGGATATAAAATTGAACCGTAGTATCTGGAAATATCTGAAATATGCTATCATTCCGTTTATTGTCATTGTTGTATGCACTCTGCTGTACATGATAACGGATTGGCTGTCCACAGGCATAATTGCTGATTGGCTGGACAAAAATTTTATGTATGAATACTATGATGAAAACTATAATAACGGTTTGCTTGTCCGGAAATTTAATTGGGACGGTTTCAAGAGTTTTTTATTTATAACATTGCTCCTGACAGCATCAGTCGTATCTGTGATATGTATCCTGCTTTCTGATTTTCTCAAGCGCCGCAGACGGGAAAAAACGGCGCATCAGGCGGCAATTTATCTCGATCGGTATGCCTTGCGGGAGGTTCCCATTCCGGCGGAATTTCCTCGTGAGTATGCGGAGATTTTCCTGCGTATTTCAGAGATACGACAGAAAATGCAGGCGCAGGCACAGACCTTGCACAGCGAAACGGAACGCAGGAATGACCTTGTCACCTACCTTGCACATGACCTCAAAACGCCCTTGACAAGCGTCATCGGTTATCTGACATTACTGCGGGACGAGCCGGATATTTCCGTTGAGCTTCGCAATCGTTACACCGGCATTGCCATGAAAAAAGCGGAACGAATGGAAAGTCTGCTTGCGGAGCTGTTTGAAATTACAAGTTTCCGCATTTCCAATATTGAATTACAAATGCAGACGGTCAATTTTTCCGTTATGCTTTCACAGCTTGCGAATGAATTTCTGCCTTTGCTGAAAGAAAAAGAACTGCAAATTGATGAAGACTTCCGACCCGATGTTATGCTTTTGTGTGATGCGGACAAACTGGAGCGTGTTATTGACAATCTTTTGCGTAACGCTATCGCCTACAGCTATCCGCAATCCGTCATTCATATGCAGCTTTGGCAAGGAGAGCAGGAAGTTATTTTGAAAATTACAAATAGCGGAAAGACGATACCGCCTGAACAGCTATCACGTATTTTTGAACAGTTTTTCCGAATTGATGCCGCACGCAGTTCTACGGGCGGCTCCGGACTGGGGCTTGCCATTGCCAAGCTGCTTGTGGAGGCACACGGCGGCAGCATCACTGCTCAGAGTGAGAATGAGCACATTTGTTTTTCAGTCAGAATGCCCTATAATAATCATAAAATCGTATGATTTCCACAAGAAAATCTATAAGTATAATATTCCTCTTTGTGCTAAAATTGCCGCAATAGTACAAGGAGGAATTTTTTATGAAAAGAAAAATAATTATACTGCTAATCCTGTTACTCACATTTACCGGTTGTACACAGGCGGCAACTTCCTATAATACAGTTTCATGGGAACTTGTTCTTGTCAATGCCGACAACCCGTTGCCGGATAACTGGGAAACACAGCTTGTGAAATTGGACAACGGGGTATGCGTGGATTCAAGGGTGTACCCGGACTTACAGGCGATGTTTGACGCCATGCGAAGTGATGACATTTATCCGGTTGCAGGAGAGGGCTATCGCACTCATGAAGCACAGGAGAAGATTATGGAAAACAAGGTCAATGCTTTCCTTGACGAGGGGTATTCCCGTAAAGATGCCAAAAAACTTGCAAAGGACTGGGTCGCCGAACCCGGCAGAAGTGAACACGAACTTGGCATTGCACTCGATATCAATGCCGACAAATCACGTTCCGGCAATGAAGAAGTCTATCAATGGCTTGCAGACCATGCGTATAAATATGGATTCATTCTCCGCTATCCGGAGGGAGCGGAAGAAATCACAGGTATTGACTACGAGCCATGGCACTATCGCTATGTGGGAAAGGAAGCGGCGAAAGAGATCTATTCGCAGGGTGTTACGCTTGAGGAATATCTTTCGGAAAATTCATAAAAGAAAATATGTTTTTATAAATATAACAAAATTTACAAAAAACGAAAGGATATTATAATGGATATTTCAGCGGTAAGCCCCAATGAAGGAAAAAGTTTAGTCATTGAAACTAA
>CANQLQ010000134.1 GCA_947624755.1 uncultured Clostridia bacterium
ACCGGTCTATAGGCGAAGCGACCCGCTTTGAACGCTTTGCGTTCAAACGGTTGAGCGCAGCCGTACGTCAGCAATGTTTCTTTTGGAACTTTTCTTTCAAAAGAAAAGTTCGCCGACGGCAGTCAAAGCCAATAATTTGCACAAATTCGGCAAAGTATTACGCAATATTTGCAAGCAAGATGAGTATTATGCCCTAAGCGTGATTTAATCCGAGCTTCCTTAATATGCTAAACACGAGTTTTCAACATTTTATAATGCGATGTTAAAAATATTTCAACTTCCGCAAGCGCTTATTTTACAGTATTTTGCGTAGTTTTAAACATTTTCCACATAGTTTTCCACACAAAATTATAAAAAAGCATCTTTAAAAATCAAATATTTACTGTTTTGAGAAAGTCCTGTTTAATATTTTTTCAAAATTTTTCTTTGAGGGTTAAAGAGAAAAATCGGAATATTAAAAACTCCCTTGTGAAAAATAAAACAAGCAAAGCAAATATTAATTTTTATATAAAATAAAATTTCAGAGGTGCAATATATGATCAAGGGAGTAAACCGCCAGGTTGTCGAAGTGAACGACACAGGCAGTGATTATTTTGAGAAAATAATGTTTTTTGTAAAACCGGAATATATTTCATTAAGCGAAGCCAAAATCAGAGAAAGCGCCGGCCGTATTGCAGGAAATACTTCGGCGCCTCCGGCAACGAAAGTTAGCAAGGGGCGATTTTTTGAGGTTTCAAAAATAATTTTAACCTTTCTTTGCGGCGCATTTGCAACGCTTGTGATTATGAATCTGCTTAAATAAAGTCAAAGCGACTGCCGATACACCGTCGGCATAAAAAGTGTATTACAAATTTTGAACGGCTTGTACAATAGCAAGAAGGGAAGCTCTGACTAATTCGTGTGTCATTCGCCTTAGCGGTGGCACTTGGAATTTATCAAGGCTTCCCTAAATCTATATAATTTAAAAATACATATGAATAATTCTATCTGTTGAATTTAAAAAAAATACCGAATTATAAACCGGTTTAGAATTTTTCTAAATTGAAAATATTAATTGTAAGGCTTTTAATATTATTATCATTTGCCTAAAAGTTCAGTAAATTCTTTTAAATCGAGAAATGCGTCCGAAAGCTCCTTTGTCAGAGCGCCGCTTAAAACCTTTTCGCAAACAGGTTTGGTTTTTGATATACCGAAGCATTTTGAATTAAGCAGACTTTTAGCCGAACATTCCGCCATATCCGGAAAATGGTCTTTTTTATACTTCTCACCAGTTATCTCAAAATCTTTTTTTATAAGATTATCAGTGATTTCAGAAAACTTTTCGTAATTTCCGGCTATTTTATCCCGTAAAATATCCATACCATTTGCTGTCGGTTTATATATTAAGGAAGCTCTGATTAAATCACGCTTAAGGCTTAATGCTCATCTTGCTTACAAATTTTCCGTAATACTTTGCCAAAATACTCGGCAATACACAAAGTATTGCCTGCGTTTTTGGCTTTGTCTTACGAAAAATTTGCTAATCAATCTGAGCATTAGATTTAATCAGAGCTTCCTTAAACCCATATCCATATGCCTCACTGCCCATATCAAAAAACAGACCAATGATATCCGTTTTTGCTCCCATCTTTTTAAAACGCAAATATGTATATTCTTTAAGCGGTTTAGACGCAGAAAAGCGTCTGTCGGTAAAAGGCGAAGCAATACACCTTGCGGGTTTGATTTCCAAAGCAATATCAAATTTTTCCGTTACGCTCAACAAATCAAGATACAATAAATTAAGCGGTTCGGTTATGTATTTTTTGTATTTTGCAAGGTTTTCGCTCTGTTTTTCAACGGTGTTGCTAAATTGCAAACCGAACAAAAAATCAAACGTTTCTCTGCAAAAGCCATTAAAGAAAAATTCCATACTAATTTTATTCTCCCGGATAATGTTTATTTATACTTCAGCACATAATTATTGTCGCGGCAAATGCGCAGTCGGATTGCCGGACGATAAAGTGTTAATAAGAGACAGATTGCACCTTTCGTATAGTTATAACAGGTAAAGGAAGCGTCACCCGGGCGGTCTTTTGTGTCAACCGGCTTTTTCGTCAGTTTGTTCAAAAATTTGAGACAATGCTTTGTGTATTAACGAGAATTTTTGGGAAAATAACGGAATAATTTACCGTCAAGCAGACGGCAGCTTGCATTAATCAGTGATTCCCTAACCTTTTAAGCTTTAATTTTTTCTTTTTCAGGCTTCAGAATACCCAAAAAGTTCACCGAGAAAAGAAGAGCTTCCATAAAAGCGTTTGGGATAATTTCCATATATCCGCTTTTACCGATTAAAATCAACCAGCCAAGTACAATAAACGGCATCATAATCATAATAATTGCAAACGGTAAAAAACCTTTTCTTTTTATGTTAAGAACAAAGAACAACAGTACACTGCCAATTGTGAAAAATGCATAAAGCACTGCGCCTGCCCAATGTGCAACTCTTTTCGGATTCCAGTTAGAAATATCATGATTAAGTGTTGCGGCAATAAGAATCATTCCCAGCAGCATAAGTACAGTAAATGCATCTAAAAGACGGTTTCTATAATTGAATTTTACAAACATATGATGAATATTAAAAAAGAAGCAGCCACCGGTAAGTACAGTCCAAAGCCAGAACCAGCCCTGATGATGCTCACATAAAAGACTCAATGTGCCTGTAGGTTCAGCGGGATTGTTGCCCCAACAAAAAGGAAGCACAAGACCAAAGATAAATGCACAAATAAAAAAGCCTATGCAAAGGTACTTATTTGAAGAAATTTGACGAATTTTATTCATAGTAATCACCATATACAGAAAAACTTTTCTGCGTCCTTTCAGTTTAATTAATAAAATTAAAAATTAACATACATTATAATTTATTTTAATATATTATATCATTTTATAATTTCAATTCAATATCAGGAGAGAAATAATCGACAAATTTCTATTATTTTTAAGTTTTTTAAAAAGAAGGCTGCCGCTCTTCGTTTTGACGAGTTGCGGCAGCCCTACTGCGATTTTTAAAAAGAATATATGAGAACCGAAAGAGCATTTCAATTTATAGCTTTCAATCGCTGCTTGATTTTGACTAAAGAATATAAAATTATAAGAGCCGGATTATTAATGTTAAACTATTATTTTAATAAAGGTTTGTATTTCTTGATAAATTGTATTGACAATACCACATTAATAACCGTAACAATTATTGATATGCCCAAAATTATCCAGCCAACATTTTTAATTGATAGCTGTTGCCATGGAGGACATTCGCCAAGGAGACTTCCATAGGGGAGACTACACCAACCGAATATTACTGTTACAGCCGCTGTAAATAATGCATTTATTGCCGTAAATATTTTTGATTTACTGTCTGAACTTTTTTTGAAGTAGTATAGACCGGAAATTATTGCCAAAAAAGCAACAACAAATATAGCAAATAGAGCAAATCCCTTTTTGCTTACAAAAATTGAAAATATGGTATCAAACACATTATATAATCCCGGTATCCATGTATAAAGCAGTATGATAAATGCAATTACATTCGAGCAAATACTTAATGTGTACATAACTTTATCTTTCATACATATTTCTCCTTCTATATTATATTTTCGTTCATAGATTATGAAGCATTTGTGAGACAGCAAATAAATGTTTCAACACATTCGCCTGTGAGCTTTTCATTGAGCTTCTCTTTATCCATATTGCTTAACAGGTTATCCGTATTGAACAAATCAAGTTCGTATGTACGTATTTTTGAATCAAATGATGAGGGATCAGCGCAATACCAATCAGTAATTACAGGATTATCGGCATTTTCAATTACTAATTTAACCTGTTCTTTTATTATTGACGTAACAGGTGAAGCTTCTGTTCCACGCTTTACGGATTTATAATTGATGGTAAAATCGACTTTGCAAACCATATGATCGTCAATGATTTTCCATTCAGCTGCATTGCAATCGGATTTTATTATTTCCTCGTATTCATCACAGAAAACTAACGAACATGATTCACAAAACAGTTTTGCTGCCATATATTCTCTGAGATCGCCGTAAAACACATTCGGAATTATTTCTTTGATATTGCCTATTGCTGCTGAAGTTTCATTATTAAGCAAAGACTTATTGTCTGTTTGTTTTTCAATTTTGTTTATTATCCCTGCTAAATCCCTATTATCAGACATAAGCAGTTCATAATAAGAAATTACAGAATTTTCGGCAAATTGCAAATAATCCTCAATTTCACCTTCTGTAAGGCTCGAAAAACTTTTATATTCACTCTTTTTACAAGCACAAAGTGTAGTTGTTAATACTATAATTAATATAAGAAAAATGCAGGTTGTTTTTTTTCATGTTTTTTCACCTCATTGTATAGCTGTTAAAATGAAAACTTAACAAATGCGGTTGACTAATAATCAAATTATTCACCACAGTATTTCATATTAACAACTCTGTATAAACGTCTGCCGGAACTTGAAGCCGGTATAAAATATTTAGGGAATCACTGATTAATACAAGCTACCCTGCTTGACGGTAAATTATTCCTCTATGTTCTCTCCTTCAGAATTTTCAATTAAGAATGCTTTATAATAAGAAATAAAATCATTACTATAATATTGAACAGTATATGATTCATCGGCATTAATTCTTTCATATTGTTGTTTAGTTATTCGTACACTTTCATCATTCACCATAATATAATAAGCGTTGTTTTTATGTATCTTATTAATATGCGACAGACAAACGACTTTTGTATGATGATTAGCTATGAAAAGAAGAGAAAACGCAAAAATTAAACTTGAAATTACAATAGATATTTTCAAGAAACCGTTTTTAACATATTTTTTAGAAATTGATTTTCTCTGTGTAAAAACAATATATATACAAAAAAAGATTTGAATGGGAATTAATATTAATAAAAGCATTGCTAATATTGCTATAAACTCTCTAAGCAAATATAGAGAAGAAAAGCCGTTAAATGCAACTATTAACCATAATATTGTTTCTCCTATGCTTGCAACAAGTAAAGAAACAGACAAAAAATTTTTTGATTTATCCGATTTCATTTTCTTGCTCCTTTTCCATGGCAAATTGAATAACTTTATATGAATTTATTGCTTCGTTGGAACATACTAATCCTGATAATAACCCTTTCTTATATCTTCATGCTTATCCCCCTTCCTTGCTTCCTTAGCTTCGCTTTTTCTTCTCTGACATATTCTGTACTATCATCTGCTGTGCCTGTTAAGTGTCAATCTCAACTTATCCGAGATTACTCATATCGCCCATATACACAATCAAAGGCAAAAAACATCATTATTATTGAACATACAAGATATTTTCAGAGAAAATACGCTTTCGGCTAAGTGGGACGAAATTGCAAATGATGAAAATATGACCCAAAGCGGTACGCTCTTTTGCCTGCCGCTTTGTTCCTTTTGTGCATTGATAGTTCCTTATGCGAATTTTTTTAGTGACAGTTTTGATTGCTTTTCGCCATGATAACCATCGTCTTGTACAAAATAATAATTTAAGCCGAAAATATAGTCTCTCAATTCTTCGTCGGTCATTCCATTTCTTCGGCAAATAAATTCGCAAGTCACATAACCGGTCTCTCCCGGATCAAAACCAAAATATTTCTCTGATGCCCTGCTAAAGCCTATTACGTCGTTATCAGATCTCGGGACCAGATACTCCGGTGCCATACCCATTATAGAACTCGTGTTCTTGAACTCTACGATAACTTTGACAGCGCAATATTCATTCGGAACAC
>CANQLQ010000135.1 GCA_947624755.1 uncultured Clostridia bacterium
GTAAAGTTACCCGCTACACAAGGGGAAATCTTGCAAAAGGCAAGACCTATTATTTCAAAGTCAGGGCATTTCAGAAAGTTGGGAGCAAGGTTATATATTCGCCTTTTTCCAATGTGGTTTCGATTAAGATAAAATGAAAATAGAACTTGACACAGTTTGACTGTTATGCTAAAATTACAAAAGATAAAGGCGTCTCTGAACAATTTGTGTCTCAGATTTAATCAGAGTTCCTTAAGGAACCTCTGATTAAATCACGCTAAAGGCTTAATACTCATATTGCTTGCAAATATTTCCGTAATACTTTGCCAAAATACTCGGCAATACACAAAGTATTGCCTGCGTTTTTGGCTTTGTCTTACAAAAAATTTGCTAATCAATATGAGCATTAGATTTAATCAGAGTTTCCTAAATATACGGCTGTGAACGGGAAGAGTAGTATTTTTTCGGCTTTTAAGAGAAAAGGCGGTTGGTGCAAGCCTTGAGCGAACAATATGAAGGTAGCCTGCGAGCTTCGGGAAGAACGGCAATGCGGCAAGCGGATGCATAAAGCTTATTAGACCCCGACGTGATTCTGCGAAAAAGAAAAAAGAGTGCAGGGAGCAATCCTTGAATTCAGGTGGTACCACGGTTAAGGAAGTTATGATATTTACGCACTTCCTTGTTCGTCCTGATTTTTTCAGGACGTTTTTTTATTTAGATAAATTCATACGGAGGTAAAATGGATGAAAGAACTTGCAACAAAGTACGATCCAAAAGAAGTTGAAGACCGAATTTATAAGTCCTGGCTTGAAGGAAAATATTTCCATGCACAGCCGAACCCGGAGAAAAAGCCCTACACTATCGTAATTCCGCCCCCAAACATTACCGGTCAGCTTCATATGGGTCATGCGCTTGACAACACACTTCAGGATATTCTTATCCGCTTTAGAAGAATGCAGGGTTACGATACCCTTTGGCTTCCCGGAACAGACCATGCTTCAATTGCGACAGAGGCCAAAATTGTTGCCGCAATGAAGGAAGAGGGAATTACCAAAGAAGATATCGGCAGAGATGCATTCCTTGAAAGAGCGTGGGAATGGAAAGCAAAATACGGCGGCAGAATTATTGAACAGCTCAAGAAAATGGGTTCTTCCTGCGATTGGGACAGAGAACGCTTTACACTTGACGAGGGCTGTTCAAAGGCTGTGCGCGAGGTTTTCTGCAACCTTTATGAAAAAGGTCTTATTTATCGCGGAGAAAGAATCATCAACTGGTGCACACACTGCAAAACTTCAATTTCTGACGCTGAAGTTGAATATGAAGAACACGACGGCAATTTTTGGCATCTTCGCTATCCTTTCAAAGACGGTACCGGTTCAATTGAAGTCGCAACGACACGTCCCGAAACAATTCCGGGCGATACAGGCGTTGCGGTCCACCCTGATGATGAAAGATATAAACACCTTATCGGAAAAACCGTTATTATCCCGGTAATCGGCAGAGAGATCCCAATCGTTGCCGATACCTACGCAAAAATGGATAAGGGAACCGGTGCGGTTAAAATTACACCGGCACACGACCCGAATGACTTTGAAGTCGGACTTCGCTGCAATCTTCCTGTTATAAATGTAATGACAGACGACGGCTTCATGAATGAAAAGGCAGGCAAATATGCCGGTATGACTCTTATGGAGTGCAGAGAAGCAATAGTTAAAGATATGCAGCAGGCAGGTGCGCTTATTAAGATCGAACCGACGAAGCATGAAGTTGGATCTTGCTATCGTTGTCATACCGTCGTTGAACCGAGAGTTTCAAAGCAATGGTTCGTCAAAATGGAGCCGCTCGCAAAACCGGCGATTAAGGCGGTTCGTGACGGAAAGACAAAATTCATTCCCGAACGCTTTAACAAAATTTATTTCAACTGGATGGAAAATATCCGCGACTGGTGTATTTCCCGTCAGCTTTGGTGGGGACACAGAATCCCGGCATGGTACTGCAATGAATGCGGCGAAATCACCGTTTCAAGAGAAGAACCATCAAAATGCTGCAAGTGCGGCAGTACGTACATAAAACAAGACGAGG
This sequence comes from uncultured Clostridia bacterium, assembly GCA_947624755.1. GTDB lineage: Bacteria > Bacillota > Clostridia > Oscillospirales > Acutalibacteraceae > UBA6857. The sequence continues at coordinate 2,062 of CANQLQ010000135.1, forward strand.
ATACCCTCGATACATGGTTTTCTTCGGCTCTTTGGCCGTTTTCAACTCTCGGCTGGCCGGAAAAAACACCTGAACTCGAACATTATTATCCGACAAGCACTCTTGTTACCGGTTATGATATAATTTTCTTCTGGGTCGCAAGAATGATTTTTTCCGCCTGCGAACAGATGGGTGAAGTTCCGTTCGATACCGTTTTCATTCACGGTATTGTCCGTGACGAACTGGGTCGCAAGATGTCAAAATCACTCGGTAACGGTATCGATCCGCTTGTTGTTATTGACAAATACGGTGCGGATGCACTTCGTATGACTCTTGCGACAGGCAACAGCCCCGGAAACGATATGCGTTATAGCGAAAAGAAGGTTGAAGCAAGCCGAAATTTCGCAAACAAAGTTTGGAACGCCGCAAGGTTTATTCTTATGAATCTTGACGAAAACGAACCGGTACCGCATATCCCCGAAGAGCTTGCGCTTGAGGATAAGTGGATACTTTCGCTTTTCAACAACCTCACAAAAGAAGTTACGGATAATCTTGAAAAGTTTGAACTTGGCGTTGCAATCCAAAAGCTTTATGATTTTATTTGGGATATTTTCTGTGACTGGTATATTGAACTTGCAAAAATCAGACTTCAAACAGGCGGCGAAAAAGCAAAACAGGTTAAAGCGGTTCTCGTTTATGTAATGAGCGAAACTCTTAAACTTCTTCACCCATTCATGCCGTTCATCACCGAAGAAATCTGGCAGACTTTACCGCATAACGGTGAAACAATTATGAAAGCCGCATGGCCTGTTTATAATGAAAAGCTTGTCTTTGAAAGCGACGAAAAAAAGATGGAAATTATTATGGAAGCGATAAAAGCTATCCGTAACCGCAGAAGTGAAATGAATGTTCCGCCGTCAAGAAAGGCTCATATTTACATTGCTACTGAGAATAAGGATATTTTCGATATCGCTACCGTATTTATGCAAAGACTTGCAAGCGCAGCTGATGTTACGGTTGGCGACAGCTTTGACATTCCCGGCGCTGTTAGCATCGTAACGGCAAGCGCAAAAATTTATATTCCTATGGGTGACCTTGTTGACTTTGAGGCGGAAAGAAAACGACTTAACAAAGAAAAGGAAACCACCGAAAAGAAACTTGCCCAAATCAACGCAAAGCTTTCAAATCCGGGCTTTCTTGCAAAAGCTCCCGAGGCTGTTATTGAATGTCAGAAGGCCGAAGCCGCAAAGCTTACCGAAAAAATCAAGATGATTGAAGAAAGTATGCTTGCCATGCAGTAAGCAAACCTTTATAAGCGTAACAGATTGAGTAATCACTGATTAATCAAGCAACCCTCATTGACGGTAAATTATTCCGTCAGTTTGCCCAAAAATTCTCGTTAATACCAAAGTATTGAATTGGATTTTTGAAAAATAAAAAATACTTCTAAATTAGAGACAAAGTGTTTTCGCGGTGTAAAATTATAATTTTATATAATTTCTATCCCGCGTAATTGCTGCACGCCATGCGTGCCCGCGTAACTCCTGCGGGCGATGCCCGCCGCGTAATTGCCGCACGCCATGCGTGCCAATTAGGACATACTGAATTAATCAGCGATTCCTTAACTACAAACAAAACCGGCAAATGCTTTAAGTAATTGCCGGTTTTTATATTGACATTCAGAAATATATATTTTATAAATACAACCTTTATAAGGAAAAACAATGAAAAATTATGGCTCTTCACGGATTTACAGAAGCAAAAGAGGAATATAAATCGGCTTATCTTCGGATTTTTTACTGCCGTTTTAAATCTGTTCATAACTCCTTAAAGCGGTGCTGTATTTACGTTTTGCCTATTTTTCGATATATTCAAATCGCCTGAATGTTTTTCCGTCTCTTTCGACGGTTTCATTCCACATTGATTTTGGTCTTACCCAAAGTCCGCCTTCACCGTAAAGCGCACGGTAAACAACATAGTCCTCAAGTGTTTCGCTGTGCTTTGCGATACCTACCACTTCATACTCATTTCCCTTGAAATGGCGGTATTTTCCTTTTTTGATTTCTTCCATTATATATTTTCCTTTACCAATAGAACACAACAGCTATAATGAGCAAATGAAGCGGATAGAAAATATAGAATACCCATTTACTGCCTTTAAACTTTCCCTTTTCGCCGTTATAAGAAAGAAGAAGCGGAATACTGAGATACGTGCCTAAACTGTAAAGAGACGAAATAAGCGAATGGTAAATTCCGGTATCGGCTGCTAAATTTGAACTAAATACATAAATGAAATAGCCTGCGCAAACAAGCGAAAACCAAATAAACTTCCTTTTATTATCCTGACGGAATTTGTAAAATCCAACGCACCATAAGACTGCAAAAACTTTCCAGTCGCAATAATATGTGACTGCACAAAGAAGAGCGATAAGAACAATTTTTCCAACCTTGTTTTCAACTGTCGCTTCAACGTGAACCGCAAGAAGACCGAAGAACAATGTGAGAATCATATTAAATGAAATGTGTGATGAATCGTGCAAAAGACTCCACGGAAACTGTGAAATGAGGGCAAAAATAAGAAGTCTTATGGCATATTTCTTTTTGTCATGTGTATAGAAATATCCTTCGGCAATGAAGAAACACATAATAGGAGCGGTGATTCTGCCGACGATGTGAAAGACCTGTCCTGTAAAAGTGTAGAAATCGAGGAAAAACAACGCAATATGGTCAAGAAGCATTGCAGCGATAGCGATATATTTTATGGTGTCACGGCTTAGTTTTTTCATAATTAATATTCTGCACAGATATAAGAAAAGTAAATAGTAATAAGCCTTCCCTAATCTGTGCCGTTTCCTTTCAGAATTTATGCCTTTTATTTAAGCTCTTTGCGGTATTTTATCCTATTTGCAATGAAGCCGCCGCCGAGAAGAAGAATGATAACCGGCAGGAAAACGATAATAAGAAGAACGGTGCAAATAATTATGCCAAGACCCTTTTTACTCTTTTTAACCGTTTTCGGCAGTTCGGGCATTTCTTCTCTTTTCGGTGCGGGATTGTTTTCATCATAAAGCGGATAAAGCTCAAGAACCGCTTCGGCATCGCAAATGCCTTTGTTGTAAAGAAGCGATTCAATTATATCGCTGACACTGTCAAAGCCTTTGACAATTTTTGAAATTTTTATTTTAAAGATTCCGAGTATGCTGTCAATTATCGCACAAAATCCCATCGCAATTTTGTAATAGGCTGTGCCGGGGTGATATGGCGCATCGCCGCCATAGAGATTTGAAACGAGCGAAATAATGAAGTCAACAACTCTTTCGTTTGCGATATCTTGATAGTCGGCCTTTTTCAGTCCGGATTCTTTTTTGCACCACTTCGCAACCGTGCCGATTTTAAGCCTGCGAAGTATTTTTGCAATTGGCTTAAGTAACCAGCCGATTGTGAAAATAAGCTTAGGCTTTACAGAAAAAGAAGTTACCATTCTTGCAAGGGTGGGAATATCGGTCGCGGCGGCGTCAATAACGTCGCGGATCATTCCGAAGAATTTTTCTTCAAGATGAGCTTCAAGAGTTTCACCTTTCATATCAAAATCGGGCTTTTCAGTAATTTTGACCGCTTTAACGTCGATCTGATTGTTTGCCGGGTCAATGACAAGCTTTCGATATGTTCCGGGATAGCCTACG
>CANQLQ010000136.1 GCA_947624755.1 uncultured Clostridia bacterium
TTCGCGGCGTAATAGTAAAAGCCTGTATAAATCTGTTTCGCGTAATTGCTGCACGCCATGCGTGCCTGCGGGCGATGCCCGTGGGCGACCACATGGGGTCGCCCCTACGCGTGCAGTTGTGTTAGTATCAAGACTTATATAAATCTTCCCTTTGTAACAGTCGTGGACGTTGCTTACCGAATAAACCTTTTAAAGTTAACAACGCAAGTCGTTTCGCGGTATAAGAGTAAAAACCTGCATAAATCTAACCCGTGTAACTCGTGCAGGCGATGCCTGCTGCCTGCCACGCCATGCGTGCTTAGATTTAATCAGGGCTTCCCTAAGACAGATAATTCCTTTGCCGCATATAGTCGGCATATTTCTCTCATTTTACTAATGTTTCTTATTCCTTAGTCGCTTTTGGGGCAATCTTGAGAATAATCCGACTGCTCGTCTGCACGAAAATGATTATGCGATGAGCCCTCAAGCAATTTTTGTTTTGTCTGCCAAAGATTTACGGAAAGGTCAACGTAATATTTATGCGGATTTTCAAAACGCTTAAGCTCGTCCCAAAGTGTTGCGACCTGGGCTTCGCAATAGCGCCTTATTTCTTTTATATCCGGACTAAAATAAACCTTTTTTCCTTTTTCAAAAAGTTTTACAAGAAGCGGTTTTGCCGTAAAGTTTTCAAACCGTTTCCTTTTCCAAGTATAATCCGGGTCAAAAATTTCATATGGTTTTGTCGAATCAATGGTTTCATCAACTTTCGTAACCACGTCTGCGAGGGCTTTGCCGGTCTTGTTATCAAAAAGACGAAAAACCTTTTTAGCGCAGGGGGTAGTAATTTTTGAAACATTTTCGGAAAGCTTTATTCTCGGCATGGGAATACCGTTTTCCTCAACGGCAACAATTTTGTAAACTCCGCCGAAAACCGGTTCGGACGAAGATGTTATAAGTCTTTCGCCGACGCCGAATGAGTCAACCGCAGCGCCTTGAGCAATCATATCACGGATAAGATATTCGTCAAGGGAATTGCTTGCAACGATTTTACAATCTGAAAAGCCTGCCTCGTCAAGCATCTTTCTTGCCATTTTTGAAAGATAGGTGATGTCGCCGCTGTCAATTCTTATACCTTTCGGACGACAGCCGCGAGGAACGATTTCATTTTTGAAAACTTTTATTGCGTTCGGCACACCCGATTTAAGAACATTATAAGTATCTACAAGGAGCGTGCAATTGTCGGGATATTCCCTTGCATATGCGCTGAAAGCCTCGTACTCATCGTCGAAAAGCTGAACCCAGCTATGAGCCATTGTTCCGACGGCAGGGACGAAATAATCTCTTTCACCAATTGTGCAGGCCGTTGCGTCACAGCCGCCGATATAGGCCGCTCTCGCACCGTAAACCGCTCCGTCATAGCCCTGCGCCCTTCTTGAGCCAAATTCCATAACCGTCCGGCCTTCCGCCGCCCTTTTTATTCGGTTGGCCTTGGTTGCTATCAAACTTTGATGATTTACAGTAAGCAGAACCATTGTTTCTATTAGCTGCGCCTCAATAACCGGTCCTCTGACCGTTACAATAGGTTCACCCGGAAAAATCGGCGTACCTTCGGGAATCGCCCAAACGTCACAGGTAAAACGGAAATTTTTAAGATAGCCGAGAAAATCCTCGCGCAAACCTTTTCTTCTGAGCAGGTCAATATCTTCATCGGTAAATTTCAGATTTTCGAGATAGTCAACAAGCTGTCTTATTCCTGCCATAATCGCAAAGCCGCCGCCGTCGGGAATCCTTCTGAAAAACATATCAAACCAGACAATTGTATCTTGCTTGTTATTGGCAAAATAACCGTTAGCCATTGAAAGCTCATAAAAATCCATAAGCATGGTAAGGTTTCGGTCTTTTAATATATTACTCATAGCAGGTCACCTTTTTGTATATTAAATTACAGTTTGAAAGTATAATTTTTTGTTATACTATTTTTTAAGCGCAAAATGCGTTTTAAGAATTATTTTTAAATTCAGTAGCTTGCCGGTGTGATTTTTGGGTCTGTTTAAGGCAAAAAATAAAATAAATATTGTTTTTTTTAACAACATTTGTCTTATATTAGTAATATTCTACAAAAAATTTATTGACATTACGTTTTTTGTGTGATAGAATATTTATGTCATTAAGACAGTTTATACTGTTAATCATTAAGGGGTGTGAATATTATGAGAACCAGAAAACAAGCACTTGGAACCCGCAACATAGTTGGTGCAAAAATTGAAGCAAAGAGAAAAGAACTCGGTATGAAACAAATCGATCTTTTAACTCAGCTTCAAGTTCATGGAGTTGAGCTTACTGCATCAGGTCTTTCAAAACTTGAAGGCCAAATCAGAAGCGTAAACGATTACGAACTTGTTGCAATTGCTGATATTCTCGGTGTAACAATCAACTGGCTCGTTGGAAAAGAATAATTTTTTCCAAAAGAACACAAAAGCTCGGGATTTTATCCTGAGTTTTTTGTTTTACAGAAACAATCGGCGAAATGCCGCAAATCAAAGTTTTTTTACAAGTTCCTTGAAAATCGTACCTCTTTGCTGATAATTTTTGAACATACCCCAACTTGCACAAGCCGGAGAGAGCAGAACACAGTCTCCTCTTTCGGCCGCTTTCGATGCCTTGTCAACGGCTTCTTCCATAGATTCGGCAAATACATAATCTTTAAAGCCGGCTTCGTCACAGGCTTTTGCAATATTCTCCCTTGTCTGTCCGATTAGAATCATAAGTCTGCATTTTCCGTGAAGGTGGCTTATCCAATCGGCATAGTCGGATTTTTTGTCATAGCCTCCGGCAATAAGAACGGTTTTTGACGGCATTGCGTCAATGGCTTTTATCGCGGCATCGGTATTTGTTCCTTTTGAATCGTTGTAATATTTGACTGCGCCGACTTCTCTTATAAATTCGATTCTATGCTCAACAGCAACAAATTTCTTTACAGCTTCTCTGATTATATCAAGCGGCACACCTGCATAATATGTAATTGCAACAGCCGCCATAATATTTTCAAAGTTGTGAAGTCCGACGAGATTTGTTTCGGCGGTTTTTACAACAAGGGTTTCTTTTCCGTCTTCGGCAAGAATAATTTCACCGTCTTTATAGTAAAGACCGTTTTTAAGCATATGGAGACTGCTGAAAAAAATAACCTTGCACGGCGCTTGCTTTGCAAATTCACGAAGAACCTTATCTTCATAATTTAGTACACAAAAATCATCTGAATTTTGATTTTTTGCAATTGACTTTTTAATGTTTTCATAATTTTCCATTGTCTTATGGCGGTCAAGGTGGTCGGGAGTAATATTGAGAATAGCGGAAACGTGGGGTTTGAAAGTCAGCATTGTTTCAAGCTGGAAAGAGCTTATCTCCGCAACGGTATAACCGCCCTGCTCGCTTTCAAGCACAAGACCCGTATACGGAATTTCAATATTACCGACAAGAAGCGTTTTTTCATTGAATGATTTTACAATTTCATAGGTAAGAGAGGTTGTTGTTGTTTTACCGTTCGTACCTGTAATTGCAAGAACCGTGCCTTTGTCATACCTGTATGCAAGCTCAATTTCAGACCAAACGGGAATACCTGCGGCAGTTACGGTTTTCATAACGTCCGTCTCAAGAGAAACACCCGGACTTACAACGCAAACATCAATTCCTTCAAGGTCGGTATTTTTGCATGAGCCGAGAATGAAGTTAATTTTATCTTTACCTATTTTTTCAGAAACTTCGGCAGTATCAAGATTTTCGCTGCCGTCAAAAATTACAAATTCCTTTTCAAGCCGAGTAAGCATTTTTGCGGCGGCAATACCGCTTCTTCCTGCGCCGACAATAAGATATTTATTTTCCATAGATAGCCTCCGAAGAATAATTATGGGATCTCTGTTTTAATTAGCCTTTATAAAATTATACCACCGTATATATATGATTTCAAGTTTATTAATAACAAAAAGATGCCCCGTTTAAGGCAGCATCTTTTATGTTTTTATTTATATCGACAGTTTTGTCTTTTTGTGGCTTTACCGCACCTCATATTTTAGAAAGCGCTTGTTCAATATCTGCAAGAATATCATCAATATGTTCCGTGCCGATTGAAAGACGAACGGTATTCGGTTTGATATTCTGATCCTCAAGCTCTTTTTTTGTAAGCTGGGAATGAGTTGTTGTAGCCGGGTGTATCACAAGTGATTTTACATCGGCAACATTTGCAAGAAGCGAGAAAATTTTAAGATTATCTATAAATTTATAGGCTTCTTCCTGTCCGCCTTTTATCTCAAAGGTAAATATGCTTGCCCCACCGTTTGGAAAATATCTTTCATAAAGCTCATGATCCGGGTGGTCGGGAAGAGACGGGTGATTTACTTTGTCTGCCTTCGGGTGTTTTGAAAGATACTCGACAACCTTTTTAGTGTTTTCAATGTGCCTGTCAAGGCGAAGTGAAAGAGTTTCAGTACCCTGAAGAAGAAGGAAAGCATTGAACGGAGAAATTGCAGCCCCCTCGTCACGAAGAAGAATTGCGCGAATATATGTTACAAAAGCGGCGGGACCGACTGCGTCGGCAAATGAAATTCCGTGATAACTTGGGTTCGGGTCAGCTATCAAAGCAAATTTTCCGCTTTTCTTCCAGTCAAATTTTCCGCCGTCTACTATAACGCCGATGAATTTTGTTGCCGAATGAACGACGATATCTGCGCCGTGTTCAAGCGGACGGATAAGATACGGTGTGCCGAATGTATTATCAACGGCAACAGGAAGTCCGTGCTTATGGGCAATTTCGGATATTGCGTCAATATCAGGAATATCGCTGTTCGGATTGCCGAGTGTTTCAAGATAGACAGCTTTTGTATTTTCTTTAATTGCCGATTCAACTTCTTTGAGGTCGTGCGCGTCAACAAAGGTCGTTTCAATACCAAACTGAGCAAGTGTATGGGCAAGAAGATTGTATGAGCCGCCGTAAATTGTCTTTTGAGCTACTATATGGTCACCTGCCTGAGCAAGAGCCTGAACCGTATAGGTTATTGCCGCTGCGCCGGAGGCAACTGCAAGAGCCGCAACGCCGCCTTCAAGGGCTGCGATACGGGCTTCAAACGCTTCTTGGGTCGAATTGGTAAGTCTTCCGTAAATATTGCCTGAATCTGAAAGACCAAAACGTGCCGCCGCATGAGCGGAGTTTTTAAAAACATATGAAGTCGTCTGATAAATCGGAACTGCTCTTGAATCGGTTACCGGGTCGGGTTCTTCCTGACCTGCATGAAGTTGGATAGTTTCAAATTTATAGTTTTCTAAATTGTAAGCCATTTTTATTACCTCTTTTTATTGAATTTATTATATTTTAAAGTATCTTAATGAATCTCCTGTTTGGGAAATTGGTCATTGATTTTATCAGAAATGATATGGCTCAACACATTCGTCCGTTCCTGAAATTAATTCTCAGCAGTTTTGTAAAATGAAGTTTCATAAAACTTACCTCTTCACTAAATTTTTAAATTGTGAACCGATTATATCACTCAATACTTACTATGTCAATAGGTTTTATAGTATTTTTTTGAAAATCTGTGAAAAATTTTTAAGGAAGGCTGCTTGCCGGATTTATGACTGTAGCAGTGTGGTTGATTTTTGGTTTGAGCTTTTTTGTTTTAATTTGTGCAAATTATCGGTTTTGACTGCCGTCGGCGAACTTTTCTTTTGAAAGAAAAGTTCCAAAAGA
>CANQLQ010000137.1 GCA_947624755.1 uncultured Clostridia bacterium
TCTATAGGCGAAGCGACCCGCTTTGAACGCTTTGCGTTCAAACGGTTGAGCGAAGCCGTACGTCAGCATGTTTCTTTTGGAACTTTTCTTTCAAAAGAAAAGTTCGCCGACGGCAGTCAAAGCCTATAATTTGCACAAATTTGGCAAAGTATTACGCAATATTTGCAAGCAAGATATTAAGCCTTAAGCGTGACTTAATCAGTGATTCCCTAAGAAAATTCTCAGACTTGGTGTTTAATTATGATTTTTAAAAAAGATAAAAGTGAAAATACAAATATGTTTGAATATATGATAGTGGGACTTGGCAATCCCGGTACAAAATATGAATTTACAAGGCATAACGCAGGATTTCTGACAATTGATTTGTTTGCCCAAAAACATAACTTTAAAATCGACCGCCTTAAATTTAAGGCTCTTTGCGCCGATGAAAAAATAGGCGGCAAACGCTGTCTTTTTATGAAGCCGCAGACTTTTATGAATCTCAGCGGTGAAGCCGTTAGGGAAGCGGCGCAGTTTTATAAAATCCCTCCCGAAAGAATTATCGTTATTTTTGACGACATCAATCTTGATATCGGGAAAATGAGGATCCGCCGCAAAGGTTCGGACGGCGGTCATAACGGAATCAAAAGTATAATTTATCAGCTTTCGAGCAATGAGTTCCCAAGAATAAAAATCGGAGTCGGACAAAAACCGCACCCCGATTTTGACCTTGCCGCATGGGTTTTGAAAACTTTTACCAATGATGAACTAAAAGCCCTCAGACAGTGTAGCGACAACGCTTGCGAGGCGGTCGAGCTGATTGTTCAAGGAAAGACAGATGAGGCTATGAATAGGTTTAATTCATAATTTTTGTACTTGGAAATCACTGATTAATACAAACTGCCCTGAATTAATCGGTGCTTCCTTAGCTTGAGCGTTTAATGTCTGAAAATCAGAAAGTATTAAGACGCCTAAATGAGGGTAAGTAATGAACGATATAATATATATCACACCTGAACAGGCTAATAGCTCATGCTAAAACCGAAAACATAAGCCTAAATGTTGCCGCAGGTAAAACAGATAAAGATTTACTGCATAAAATTATGACTGCAATTATGAGTGATACTTATGCTGACGATAAAGAATTGAAACTTTAAATTTGTAATTCAATCAATAGCAATTTATAAGGGATTAAGCGGTCATTTCCCTATCTTTAGCCCCCACATACAAGAAAAAGCCGAAGAAAAATGACTTTTTCTCCGGTCAGCGTGTAAAAAATATGTGTCGCTTGGCAATATGCACAAAACTTGGGGAAGCTCTAATTATTTTACTATTGCATAAACTGTTCACACTTATCAATGCCGCTCACTTTTTTGACTTCTCACGCTTTCAACATTTCTATAAATTTCATTGATTTTTTTGCTTTCCTCTGTCACTTTCAGCTTTGCGGCTTCTTTAGTAATTTTCGCTTCAATCTTCGGCATTTTCATTTCATCAAGCACCACTTCCCTGTATGCTTCAAATGCATCTTCATCGCTTGTTGCAATTGTTGAACGCTCAACAACATAAACGCTTGAGCCCGAAGTCACAGGCGCAGCCTTGCCGTGGGAAATCGTTGAAACCTTTTTAAAAAAGTCATCGGCATACATCGGATCATTTTCTTTAACGAGGTTTACCTGAAGCTCTTCGGTTACAACAAGTCCCTGAGAAGAGCAATAGTCGGCATACACATCGTCAATGGAAGCTCCGTCATTTATTTTATTTGCCATTTCGCGAAACTCCTGAATCAAATTTTCCCTTTCCTTTTCGGTCATAGGTATGGTTTCGCCCTTTGCGTTTAGCTTCGTGAATGAACCTTCAAAGCCCTTGTAACCTATAAACATTTCAACAAACTGCTGTTTAAGCTTATCGTCGGAAACCGGTTTTTTTCCGTTTTGCCCGAAATAATACTGAACAAGCTGCTTTTTCATCGCTTCGTAAGTGTTGATTTTTGTAATATCGGGCTTTGAAACACCGATTGATTTATAGTATTCACCGAAAAGATCCCAAATGTCTTGCGTTTTTTCGGCAATATCGGATTTATACTGAATTTGAAGGTTGATTGAATTATCCTTCATAAGCTTCTCGGCACAAGCTATGTCTCTGCAAACAGAAACTGCCTTTTTGATAATCGCTTCGCTGTCATCCTTATTCACACCGTAATCTTTGGGAGCGGCCATGATTCGGTCAATATAATATGCCAAAACGCCCTCGGTAGCATGATAGTCTCCGATAGTAAGCGGGTATTCTTCTTTTTTTGAACATGAGCTAAGAGTAAACACGATTGAAATTATAAGAATAAGACACAATAATTTCGTTTTCATTTCTATTCAATATCACAGACTGACCGATATACGGCAAGTTTGTAAATTCCTTTCCCGGTTAATATTACATAACATTACTATATTGCTGTAAATAAAAGTTATTTATGTTCTAATTCTTCTTCTTTTTCTTTTTGTTTATATTCTTATTTGTATTTTTATTTATACCTATTTTTTTATTTATACCTATAATCTTATTTATATATTTTGTTTTTAGTGCGGGATTTTTTCTAAAAATAAGATACTCGTGTGTCGCAAAAACAACATAGTACAAATTAATAATTAATACCATAATCCCTAAAACCAAAACTAACATATGCATATCTTTGTAATACAACAATGCACATATATCCCCTGCCATTTTCAAAATTGCAATCGGCAGCCGGCCATGCGGGGACAAACTTTTTGCAAAAATTGCATACTCTGCCGCGTTAACTATGTCAATAATAAACGATGAAAGAAGCATTCCGTTTTCTGCTTTAAAAATAAAATAAAGTAAAACTGCCGTTAAAGCTGTTGCAGACAGATAAATTCTTCTCTGACGCTTGTCCCTTAAAAAGAAGCGCAGATTATAGATATAAATAAGACTGTCAGGCAATATCCAAAAAATATGAATCCATAATCCGTGTGAAACTAAGAGTGCGTTTATCTCCCATGCCAAATTGAGCATCCCGCAAACCATAGGACCCAACAGGCCGCCCTCTTTTCGATGTGTATAACTGAAAAAAACTATACATATGTATGCAAAAGACCAAAACAAGCACGAAAAAATATCCGCCAAGAGATTCACACCTTTTGAAAATTTGATATAAGTATACATTTTTTTTACAACGAAGTCAACATAATGAGGTGTGCCGGCACAACACCGCTGCTTGAATTTTTAATAAAACGCAAGCTGACGTTATTTAGAGCTTCGGTAATGCATTGTACTGCCGCCGAAAAACGAAGGAGATTGGGTCGGCTTAAAAGGAGTGGGATATTTTTTTATAAATATAATCATAAATATACCAAATTTTTATATATATACAACTTTAATTTTGCCTAATTTTATATTTACTTTGACATATTTTAGTGATAAAATATATACTGTTGTTTTATGCAAAGAATATTTGAACCCGATTTTGTTTTGAACTCTGAATGTAAAATTTTGCGCATAGTCGGGTGTTTCTTAAAAAAGACACAAAATTCCGTTTGCGGGTAAAATTTTGTGTTTGGGGCATATTGAGTTTGCCTATTGTTTGCAAAAGCAACAAACAGATATAAAGAAAAAGTCAAGGAGGATTATCCAATGGCAAGAAAAACCAAAACAATGGATGGTAACAATGCTGCCGCACACGTATCCTATGCGTTCACGGAAGTCGCAGCTATTTATCCCATCACACCTTCTTCCGTAATGGCAGAAGTTACAGATGTTATGTCTGCAAAAAATGTCAAGAACCTTTTCGGCCAGAAAGTTAAGGTTGCAGAACTTCAGTCTGAAGCAGGCGCCGCAGGTACCGTTCACGGTTCACTTACAGCAGGCGCGCTCACCACAACTTACACCGCTTCTCAGGGTCTTCTTCTCATGATTCCGAATATGTTCAAGATTGCCGGCGAACTTCATCCGAACGTAATTCACGTTTCGGCCCGTACGATTTCAAGCCACGCACTCAACATCTTTGGCGACCACTCAGACGTTTATGCCTGCCGTCAGACAGGTTATGCAATGCTTTGCTCAAGCAACGTTCAGGAAGTTATGGATCTCGGCGCTGTCGCTCACCTTGCAACAATCAAAGGACGCGTTCCTTTCCTTCACTTCTTCGATGGTTTCCGTACTTCTCACGAGATTCAGAAAATCGAAGTTTGGGATTACAAAGATCTTGCAGATATGCTTGACTGGGATGCAGTCGACGCTTACCGCCGCCGCGCTCTCAATCCTGAACATCCTACTCTTCGCGGTTCAGCTCAGAACCCCGACATCTTCTTCCAGGCAAGAGAAGCCTGCAACAAATATTACGATGAAATCGTTGACGTAACCGTTGACTACATGAATCAGGTCAACGCAAAAGCCGGCACAAACTACAAGCCGTTCAACTACTACGGCGCACCCGATGCCGACAAAATTATTGTTGCCATGGGTTCAACCTGCGACACAATTGAAGAAACAATAGATTACCTCAACGCTCACGGCGAAAAAGTCGGTCTTGTCAAGGTTCGTCTTTACAGACCGTTCTCAGCAAAACACCTTATTGAAGTTATTCCCGAAACAGTTAAAGCAATTTCTGTTATCGACAGAACAAAGGAACCCGGTTCAATCGGTGAACCTCTTTACCTTGACGTTGTTGCCGCTCTTCACGGTTCAAAATTCGCAAACGTACCTATCTATGGCGGTCGTTACGGACTTGGTTCAAAAGACACCAACACTTCACACATTATCTCAATTTATCGCAACATGGACGCCGCGGAACCTAAGAAGAGATTCACGGTTGCAATCGAAGACGATGTAACAAACCTTTCTCTTCCTGTTACCGAAGCCCCGAACACTTCACCCGAAGGCACAACAAACTGCAAATTCTGGGGTCTTGGTTCAGACGGCACAGTTGGTGCGAACAAGAACTCAATCAAAATTATCGGCGACAACACGGACCTCTACGCTCAGGGTTATTTCTCATATGACTCAAAGAAATCGGGCGGTATTACCGTATCTCACCTTCGTTTCGGCAAAACTCCTATCAAATCGACCTACCTTATCAATAAGGCTGATTTTGTAGCTTGCCACAATCCTTCTTACGTTAACAAATATCCTATGGTTCAGGATCTTGTTCCCGGCGGTACATTCCTTCTCAACTGCTCATGGGATCTCGAAGGTCTTGAAGCAAACCTTCCCGGCTCAATGAAGAAATATATTGCCGAAAACAACATTCAGCTTTACACAATTGACGCTACACACATTGCTTTGGAACTTGGTCTTGGCGGACGTGTTAACACAATTCTTCAGTCTGCATTCTTCGGTCTTTCAAAAATCATTCCTGCCGACAAGGCGGTTGAGCTTATGAAAGAAGCCGCAACAAAGTCATACAGCAAAAAAGGTATGGACATTGTTGAACTCAACCACAAAGCTATTGAAAGAGGTATCGGCAGCGTAGTTAAAGTTGAAGTTCCCGCTTCATGGAAAGACGCAGAAGTTGAAACTGTTTCATTTGAAGTTGAATGTGACAGACCGGAGCTTAAAAAATTCGTTGAAGAAGTTCTCAATCCGACAGCCGCACAGCTTGGCGACACACTTCCCGTTTCAACCTTCCTTGACACAGTTGACGGTACTCTTCCTCAGGGTTCGGCAGCTTATGAAAAGAGAGGTATCGCAGTTAAGGTTCCTACATGGAT